>CAVCIJ010000322.1:0-3624 GCA_963601995.1 bacterium
CAACTATATTATAATGACCTATGAAATTAAATAAAAACAAAAAAATCTGCAAACTTCAAAAATCGCCTTGAATCTTAAAAAATTCAAATCTAAAAAAATAAGCATCAGATTTTCTAAGAATTTAACTTTCTGGAAAAATATTTTCTAAATATACAAAGGTTTTATCAAAAATGCAAAAGGAAGCAAATTTTATTTCACAAAAGGAAATTTCGGAACTTGTAATAAAAGCTCAAAACGGAAACAAAAAAGCTGCAGAATATATTGTGCGCTCTTATCAGCGTTATATTTTTTACGTTGCAAAAAAATACGGAATGTTCAAAAAAGAATTTTCAAAAAATCTTGAAGAAGAAATTATAAGTGCCGGCAATATGGGACTTTTAGATTCAATCCGCCGCTTTAATGTTTCAAAAGGCGCTCCGTTTATAAGCTGTGCAGAATATGGAATCAGAAATTCACTAAACAGATATTTTCAAAAAAAAGAAGACAAAAATCAAAATCTTGAAGAAATATCTTTTTTTGACTCTTTTAGCATGGAAGAACAAAAAAGCATCGAAATTGAATGCGAAGAAAATGAAGAAAAACAAATTCTAAAAAAAATTATGTGCTGCCTTAACCAAAAAGAGCAGTTTATAATAAAAAATCATTACGGACTTTTTGGAAAAGAACTTACCTTTTCAGAAATTGCAGAAAAACTTTCGCTTACAAAGCAGCGATGCCAGCAAATTGAAAAATCTGCACTTATAAAAATGAAAAAAGAAGCAGAATTTTACTTTGGAAGAGCAGTTTAGATCCTCTTTTGTTATCGTAACAAAAAAATTTATTTTTGAGTAACAAATTTTCAACAGAAAAAAAACTGACCTAAACAGGAGAAAGCACCCCAGACATTGCCGCAAGCTAAGGATTCATAAAATTTTTTTCATAGAGCACAAAAAGGTGCGAAAAATTTAGTTTTTTGATAAAAAAATACACGCTAAAAGAGCCAAAATTAGAAATTCAAAATTTTCTTGAAGAAGCCGCATAAAATCTTTACAATTTTAAACGTAAAATTTCTTGCGGAAAAAAATAGAAAATGCAGAATATTTTTTTTATAATCCTTTCTATTATATTTCTCCTGCTTGGCATTGTGGGACTTATGATTCCTGTGATTCCGCAAGTGCCTTTTTTTGCACTCGCAATTTTTTTTATGGCAAACGGCTCAAAACGATTTAAAAAATTTATCAAAAGTACAAAATTTTATAAAAAATATATGCTCGAAATCATCGTTTCGTATAAATTTCTTGCAAAACTTTTTGAAGAACCATACATTCCCAAAAACAAAAAAAAATAACTTTTTTCTGCCGCAAGAAAAAAATTCTTTGCCGGAAAAAAAATCTTTCAAGCGAAGATAATTCTGCAAAATCTAAAAAAGCAGAAAATTTCGCTTAAAAATTTTTTTTTAAATTTTCTGCTCTTTCTGCCCTACCCTACTCTTCCCCGCAATTTTTTTTTTGCAAAAAATTTTTCTATAATTTATAAGCATTTTCTTAGTAAAAATTAACAAATCAAAACTTGAAAAGACTCGTCTCATAAATCAAAATAAAACGTAGCAAACTAAAAAAATTTCCTGGAGGAAATTATGAAAAACAAAATCTTATTTTTAACTGCCACAGCTTTTCTTTTAGTTCCGCAGTTTTTTTCCTGCTCAAAAAATTCTTCTTCAACACTGGATGTCGTTTATGCTGACGAAGCCTCCGAAGAATCTTTTGCAGCAGCCGAGCCTCGTATGATGATGGCAAAATCTGTTTCAAACTCACAGAATTCGCTTTTTCAAGAAGATTCAGCATTTTTAGAATACAGCAAAACTTCTGACCAAAATTTTGAAAGTTCACAAACAGAGCGAAAACTTATAAAAAACGGCTATATAAGCATTCAAATTCAAAGCCTGGATCAAACAGAATCTTCTGTTGAAAGCTTAAGCAAAAAATACGGCGGCTACATAAGTTCCTCAAACCGCAGCGAGCGCCAGTCCTCTTTTACAGTAAAAATTCCCTGCAAAAACTTTGACAGTGCAATGCAGGACGCGGGCGCTCTTGG
This sequence comes from bacterium, assembly GCA_963601995.1. GTDB lineage: Bacteria > Spirochaetota > Spirochaetia > Treponematales > Treponemataceae > Treponema_D. The sequence continues at coordinate 2,074 of CAVCIJ010000322.1, forward strand.
AACTTTAAAAAACCGCAGCATTTCCACAAGAGATGTAAGCGAACAGTACTACGACCTAAAAACACGCCTTGAAACAAAAAAAATCCTTCAGTCAAAGCTTCAGACTTACTTAAAGCAGGCGTCAAATCTAAGCGATATTTTAAAAATCGAAAAAGAACTTAATAATGTAACTTCAGAACTCGAATCTATGGAAAGCCAAATTAAAAGACTTTCAAACCAGATTGAATTTTCTACAATAGACATCAATTTCTATCTGCCTGAATACAAAGAAGTAAGTGTTCATAAGCCGAGTTTCAGCGAAAAACTTATGAATTTTGGCAGTTCGCTAAAGGTATTTTTTGCCGTTTTTGTAAAAATTCTGCTTTATATTGTTATCTGTGGCATTCCCTTGACGGCGACTGCGGCATTTTTTTACTGGCTTTTGTTTGGTCATCTTGGACTTATAAAAAAACTTTTTAAAAAATTAAAATAAAGAATTCTTTTCCTGGAGAAAGCACACTAAGTAAAGGCTTTTCAGGGCTCCGCTTTTCGCTCCGTAAAAAAAAGGATTTCCAATTGGAAATCCTTTTTTTTACTGCTTCGCAGCCCTTACAATCCGTCTAGAGCTTAATTTTTTAACAGAAAATTCAAGTCAGTTTTATAGTAACAAATTTTCAACGTTTTATAATTCTTAAAGAATTCAAATATTTTTTTCTATTTTATAAAATCATTTTTTCACACAGAATTTTCCGTTAAAAAAAAATTCTAGAAAAGTGAATTTCCGCACTTTGGACAGGTAAAATGATTTCCAACATCAATATAACCTTTACAGTAAGGGCAAAGAGGATCTGAATATCTGCCAAAAAATTCAAGCGGAGAACCTGCATAAACCTGCGAATTAAAAACACTCATCCCTGTAACAGGATCAATTGCAGTTCCGCTGCTGTCAAAGTTATTGTTAAAATTGCTGTTAAAACCGCCGTTAAAATCATTTTCAAACATAATCTGACCTCCGAAAAAATAATTAAAAAATCTTAATCATTTTGTTTCAATTTTAAAAGGAACACCGTCTTTCCAAAATTCAACGGTTTTTCCTCCGTCCGCAATAACTTTTTCAATCAGTCCATTATTCCAGAATTCCTTGTGACCTTCATATTCAATCGCCGGCTCATCATTTTCTGACTGAAGAAGACCATCCTTAAAATTGTAGGAAACAATCCGTGCTGAACTTTCATCAAATCCATCCTGCTCAGGCATAAGGCCGTTTTTGTCTTCTTCGCGAATCTGTTTTCCATTCATAATGCTTTTATCTTCGGAATTAAAAAACTGCCTGTACTGAAAATTTTTATGTAATGATTTTGATTTTCTGTAAAGTTCGTTGTCTTCCATTTTTTTCAAAAGCAAAACATATTCTTCCTGCGTCATTTTTCCTCCAGTTAAAAGTTCATCAAATTTATTATAATCAGGTTTAAGGAAATTTTCATAAAAAATTTTCCCCTGCCCTATCTTAAAAAAAAATTTGATTTTTCAAAAAAAGGCTTAGAATTCATTTTTTAAGACAAATCGATATAA
>CAVCIJ010000323.1:0-6071 GCA_963601995.1 bacterium
ACTTCGATGGGAACCATGCTTTCGGATGTACGTACAAAAAAAATCATTTCAAGCTGTGCGTTTTCTTTTTTGTAGTAAAATAAATCAAAACCTGCACTGTGTAGCATTTGGGCAACAATATTTTCATAAATTGCTCCCTTAAAAGTGCCAAAATTGCGTTTTTTCCTTAAATCATCTGCAGATTCTTCATCAAGATTTGCCATTAAAAGCCCGTTATCGTGATAATAGATTTTATATTTTGATTCATCATAATTTCCTTTTAATGGGAGACAAGGATTATTCAGACAGTAACAGACATTTACGACGCCAGCATCTTTTAGACATTCAACGCATTCAACATAATCACGGTTTCTGGCATTTTTGGCAACTTTTGTAATCTGAAATTTTTTATTTTCTTGAGATAGAAAAACCGGAATGTTGCGATAAATGTTTTTGATTTTAGTTTTATCCAAACCTTGTGCATATTTTGTAATGTCTTCTTCATAATCTTTTACCAGCTGAATTTGCATAGGAAGAATATTTGAATATGTTTTATCCTGCATAAACTGTTTGACAATCGCAGGCATTCCGCCAATCACCGTGTATTCAAGAAAATAATCGTTTAAAAGGTCAAATTCACTTTGAGTAAAAGGTTCCATATTCTTCAAATGAAGGTAAACTTCTTCTGTAAAAGATTCGTCGTAGCCCTTTGTCCAAAGATATTCTTCAAAATCCAAAGACTGCATCTGATAATCAATTTTATAACCAACGCTGTTTGATGAAATTTCTTTATAATTCAGGCCCAGCATTGAACCTGAACAGATAACGTCAAAGCGACCATCTTCTGCAAAAAATTTTAAGCTTGTTGAACAGTCGGGATATTCTTGAAGTTCATCAAAAAATATCAAAGTTTCTTTTTTTATGAATTTAGGGAATCTCTAAAAAATCATTTTCAATGCTTTTTCAGAGATTCCTGCGAGTTTTAATTCGTTAATATATCACGAATTAAAACATCGCATTTTCAAAGTTGTCTCTAAAAATTGCAATTTTTAGAGACAACTTTGAAATTCGGATTATGAAAGGAAATGCGCTTTATGACTTCTTGCGTAGAATAGCCTTTTGCAAAAATATCTTTATATTCTGGATTGTCTACAAAATTTATTTCTATAAATGATTTGTAAGTTTTTCCAAACTGCCGGATTGAATATGTTTTTTCAATCTGACGGGCACCACGGATAATCAGTGGCAGATGATTTTCTGTATTTTTCCAATCATTCAAATATATTTCTATTTTTCTTTTAATTTTGCCTTTCATATTTTAATAATAACACATTTTGTTGATAAAAAATAATAGAAAAATTCACATTTTATTTTTGGTGATTTTTATGCGTTAGGGCGTGGAGTAGCTGCGAAGGCAGTTTCAACTTCCGAAGCAGAAGACTTATGCTCACTTCGTGTGCAAATCGAGTTTTGATTTTTGGAATTATTATGAACAATGAAAAAATCAAAACTCGCGACGCAAAACCAAGTTTTGCGTCGAACACCCAAAATATGAACAAATCCCCCACCACTTTTACCTTTTCTTAACATCTTTTTCATAAAATCCTAACCACCACACTTTATTTTGAAGCTACTCATTTTTGGAGGTATAGAAAAAATGATGAAAAGAAAAGAATTATCGACAGAAGGCTTTTTGACCGCAGTAAAAGCTGTCTCATGTGCACTTATTCTTGCATTTGCAGCTTTATCGGCAAAAGTAAACGCTCAGGAAATTGCAGCTGCACCAACCGGCAAAGGCACACCAAAGTACGTATTTTTATTCATTGGGGATGGAATGAGCTATCCGCAGATTCAAAGTTCTGCTTATTATTCAGGAAAAGACGCTGCCGGAATCGTAGACGTTGTAAAAAAGTCTGAAAATGCAAAGGATTCACCTTTTGGACAGAATTTAAGCTTTATGAACTTCCCTGTTGCAGGAAGTGCACAGACATACGACGCAACTTCTTTTGCTCCGGATTCCGCTTCTACGGCAACTTCAATCTTTACAGGAAAAAAGACACATTCTTCTTCAATCAACGTTGACATCACAAAAAAGCAGAAGTTCCGCACAATCGCAGAACAGCTCCGTGACCAGAAAGGCTGGAAAATCGGCGTTATTTCTACAGTAAACCTGAACCACGCAACTCCTGCCGCAAGTTACGCTCACCAGGCAAGCCGCAAATCAAATTATCCGATCGGACTTGAACTCGTAGCTTCTAACTTTGACTATTTTGCCGGCGGTGCTTTAATGGAACCAGAAGACAAAAACAAGGACAAAGAATCAATTTATTCACTCGCTCAAAAAGCCGGATACAAAGTCTGCTTTACACAAAAAGATGCTTCTTCTCTTAAAAACGGCGATAAAGCACTTGTTGTAGCAGAAACACTTGCAGACGAAAACGCAATGAACTACGACCAGGACGCAGCAGCAGGCGAATGGCGCCTCCGCGACTACGTTAAAAAGGGAATCGAAGTTTTGGACAACAAAAAAGGATTCTTTATGGAAATTGAAGGCGGAAAAATCGACTGGGCCTGCCATGCAAACGACGCACGTTCAACAATCGCAGACACAATCGCACTTTCAGAAGCCGTAAAAGAAGCAATTGCCTTCTACAACGAACATCCAAAAGAAACATTGATTTTAGTAACAGCCGACCACGAAACCGGCGGTCTTACAATCGGATTTGCAGGAACAGACTACAATCTTTTCTTTGACACACTCAAAAATCAAAAGATTTCTTATGCAAAGTTCGACAGCGACTATGTTGCTTCATACAAAAAGAACAACACTTCTTTTGACGACGTGATGAAAGACGTTTCAGAACAGTTTGGTCTTAAAGTTCCAGGAACAGACGGTTCAAACAAAAACGGCGGCTTAGTACTTACAGATTACGAATACAGCCGCATTAAAGACGCTTACAAAAAGACAATGGCAGGCGACAAAACCCGCGACCAGAGAGAATACGAACTTTACGGAACATACGAGCCGCTCACAGTAACTCTTACCCACATTCTTAACAACAAGAGCGGTATCGGATTTACTTCATATTCACACACAGGCTTACCAGTTCCAGTATTTGCACTCGGAGCAGGACAGAACGACTTTACAGGTTACTACGACAACACTGACATTTACAAAAAAATGGCTAAGCTTACCAAGGTTGTGCAGGATTAAAATGAGATGCTGAACTGAATTCAGCATGACATGTCACCTTGAATTTATTTCAGGGTCTCGCTTATTTTTTTATTGGCGTTACCGGCGCTACTCGCCGGTCGGCAGTTCCGCACTTCCGCTGCTCGCTACAACCAAAAAATGTCTGCAAATTGCAGACATTTTTTGTTCGGCTTCGGTTGCTGAAACAACCTTCGCCGGTGCTCCATTGCCTAACGCAAAACAAAACGGGCAAAAACAGGAAAAATTCAAAATGAAAAAAATAAATTTTTCACGTTCAACAGTTTCAATCTTAGTTTCTCTTTTGTGTATTTTTATAATGCTTTGTATTCCAACAGGTTTTGAAGGCGCATTGCAATTTAAAGATGCCGTAAAATGCCGCGCAAAGATTGTAGAAGTAGACAATTCACGCTTTATTGACACAGGCCTTATCCGCACAGGTCAGCAGGTCTGCACGGTAAAGTTTTTGTCTGGAAAGTTTAAAGGCCGCACGGCAGAAGGCTGGAACATGCTTAACGGTTCACTTTCGCAGGACAAAATCTTTCACCCGGGAGACACAGCCCAGGCTCTCGTACAGTGGGACTACTACGACGGAATTAAAAAAGACGGAAACGAAAACATAATTTCTGTAAACTTAATTGACCATTACCGCCTTACAGGAGAAGCAATTCTCGCCATAGCTTTTGCCTTATTTTTAATAGTTTTTGCCGGAGCAACAGGAGTGCGTTCAGTTCTTTCCTTTGTTTTAACGGTTCTTGCATTATGGAAAATCATGATTCCGCTTTACTTAAAAGGCGTTGACCCGCTTTTTATTTCGCTCATCGGAACGGCATTTTTAACGGTTACGATTATTGCACTCGTCTACGGTTTTGACCGCCGTTTATTTTCTGCCGCCGGTGGCGCCATGCTCGGAATCATTTTCTGCGCCGTCCTCAGCGTAATCTGTACAAAGTCCTTAAAACTCCACGGAGCAGTTATGGCTTATTCAGAAAGCCTCTTGTATTCAGGATTCCAGGATTTAAATTTAACAAGAATTTTTATGAGCAGCATTTGCATTGGTGCAAGCGGTTCAGTAATGGATTTAGCGGTTGACATAACATCAGCCGTTAACGAAGTAGTAAAAAAATGCCCCGCAATTTCCAAGTGGGAAGCAATAAAATCAGGTCTTGCAGTAGCCAGAGCCGCCATGGGAACAATGACAACAACGTTGCTGCTCGCATATTCAGGAACCTGCATTGCACTTTTAATGACCTTTATGGCACAGGGAACACCAGTCTACAATATTTTAAACAACAACCAGGTAGCCGCCGAAATCATAAACACAGTAGCCGGAAGTTTTGGCCTTGCAGCAACAGCACCGTTCACGGCATTTTTAGCCGGCACGATTCTGGTAAAAAAGCGAAAATAAGATTTTTATTTTTATTCGGCTTTATACGGGCGCATTTTTGCTCACGCAAAAACCGGTTTTTCAAAATTATGACATTGACGTTTACATGGTTGGCGAAAAAAATATGCAGAATCAGGGACTTTTAAAAAATCTCGGAAAAATTAATAAACCTGTCATTTTGCAGCGCGGACTTTCTGCAACGCTCGAAGAATTTTTAATGTTCGCGGAATATTTGATGTCCAACGGTTGCGAAAACGTAATTTTGTGCGAACAGGGTATCCGCACTTTTGAGCAGTTGGCGCGAAATACTCTTGATTTAAGTTCAATTCCAATTTTGCACGAAATGACTCATCTTCCGGTAATCACAGAGCCAAGTCACGCCGTTGGAATTCGCGACAAAATTCCGCCACTGGCTCTGGCCTCAGTTTCTGCCGGTGCGGACGGAATTATGATAGAATGTAATAATCGCCTTGAAAATGTGGACGGCGTTCAGTCCCTACTTCCTCAGATGTTTGAAAAAATAATGCACAACGTAGAAGCAATCGCGCCGGTAATCAGCCGTTCAGTTGAGCATATCCGCGAAAATATCCCGGATTTTTCCGCAAAAAAAAGATTCTGAGTCCAAAAAGAAAAACGAAAAAATTATCTGCGTTTACAGTGGAACGCCCGGAGCCTACGCTCATCAGGCAATTAACCGTTATTTTGATTCTGCGGATGTTGAAGCTGTGCCCGTTAATTCGTTTTCTCAGGTTTTTCAGGATTTGGTTGACGGCAAAGCGGATTATGGAATGATTCCTATAGAAAACACCACGACCGGTTCAATTTATCAAAATTACGACAATATTATCCGTTTTGGTGACATAAAAATTGCCGGAAGTCAGACTTTGAATATCCGGCACGCGCTTCTTGGCGTTAAAGGTGCAAAAATTTCTGATATTAAGCAGGTTTATTCTCATCCGCAGGGACTTTTTCAGTGCGCAAAATATCTTGATGGCAAAAACTGGAAGCAGATTGATTCAGTTTCTACCGCCACTGCCGCGAAATTCGTTGCAGTTTCCGGTTCAAAAGAAAATACCGCCATTGCCAGTGCAGTGAATGCTCAGCTTTATGGTCTGGACGTAATTGAAGAGGATATTCAGGATAATTCAAGCAATTTTACAAGATTCTGGATTATTACTAACGCTGATAAAAAATCAAATTCCGAGATTTATACCGTAAGACCCACAAAATCTACAATTTTGTTTAAAATCCGTAATGAATCGGGCGCACTTTTTCGCTGTCTTGAAGTTATTGCAAAGTCGGGGCTGAATATGACTCGTCTTGAATCGCGACCAATAAACGGCGAAAACTGGTGTTACTGGTTTTTCCTTGACGTTGATTACAGTGATTGTGACTGCGATTTAAATAAAATTCTTGAATCATTAAAAGAAAGAACTGAAGAAGTAAGATTATTGGGCTGTTATGCTTAGATATGCTTAGATTTACTATTAATAA
>CAVCIJ010000324.1:0-11484 GCA_963601995.1 bacterium
CCTTCTGCCATCATTGTGTTTGCATCGCCTACACGTAATTTTGTAACCAGAAGGACATTTGCTCCTGCTTCACTCGCCATAATTGCAGCACTTGTTCCAGCTCCACCACCACCAATAACCAAAACATCTGATTCATAGTCAACATGACTCAAATCAATGTGTTCTGGTTCTACACGAGGCTTTGCCTGAAGCATTGATGCAAGTTCTATAGGTGCTTTCTGCCCTTTGTTTGGTCCAATTTTCAATTCTTCAAACTGACTTTTTATTCTGTCAGGATGATATTTCAAGAGCAAAGCATCTTTTTCTTCGGCAGTCAGGCGCGGATGTTCAAATTTTAAGTTTTCTTCACGTTTTTCTGCAACAATTTTTGCAGCTTCATCAAGATAATTTCCGTACATTGTTTTCTCCTTCGCCTTATTTTTCGATTTCGCGGTTGTTATAGAGATTTTTAATCTCGTCCAAAGGCTTATTCATCATTTCTTCAAGAGCGGCTTCGCATTTTCCTTCATTGATTTCATTTACGCGGTCAATAAGGTGCTGAGTCTGTGGCTGGATATATTTCCCGTTAAGACGGCGGGCAAGTTCTGCAACCTGAGGGTGTGAGATTCCTGCAGGGCAACGTGATGAACAGCATCCGCACATTACACAGTCAAATGAAAGATCTGCACACTTTGCAAAGTCTCCGCGCTGAGCATATGCAATATACTGCATTGTGTTCAAAGACTGAGGACAGGCACGAGTACAAGCGTTGCAACCTACACAAGAATAAATTTCCGGGTAAAGCTGCATCATAATCTGCTGTTCAGGCTTGATTTTATTGATATCATAAATCTGCTTTACAAGTGGAAAAAATGGAAGTGTTGCAATGTACATATCATTTTCAACTTTCTTTGAGCATGCAAGGCATGTTTGAAGTTGATTCTGTCCCTTAATGCGGTAAATTGTTGCGCAGGCTCCGCAGAATCCGTTTCTGCAACCGCAGCCGCGCTTAAGCTGGTATCCCGCATATTCCATAGCATTCATAATTGTAAGTTCTGCAGGCACATCATACTTTTTTCCAAAAATATAGATAGTGGCCATTTCCTTATCCGACATAATGTTTCTCCTTTAAGAAGCGGCAAAAAATGCCGCATTATTGTGTTTTTTAAGAGAATGCGCGAGCCTACATAAAGTAAAACTCGCAGAACAAAAACAGCAAAAAATCTGTTTTTGCAACTTACTCCTACAGGTTTTTCAAAAGATTCGTTGTGAACCTGTTTTATCATTTTGGATTTCTGAAAATATTAACTGTCAGCAAGCTTTCTGCCTTTTCTAAGATTCGGAAAAATCAAAAAACTGAATTTAAAAAAATCCATAATGTTACAGGTTCAGAATACTTTTTTAATACTCTGGAGGAAGTTCTCCTAATTGGTCAAAACTGAAAACCGGTCCGTCTTTGCAAACAAATTTATCGCCGATATTACATCTTCCGCATTTTCCGATTCCACATTTCATTCGCATTTCCATAGTTGTAAAAACCTGCTCGTCTTTAAATCCGAGTTTTTTAAGAGCATCGAGTGAAAGATGAATTAAAATTGGCGGTCCGCACATGATTACTGTCATGCTTGGATCTGGATTGAGTTCAGTTACATAAGGCGGAACGAAACCAACATGTCCATTCCAGCCTTCTTCAGCACGGTCAATTGTAAGATCAATCGAGCAGTTTGGCTGTTTCATCCAAACGTTCTGCATTTCTTCAAGGCGAACTAAATCAGCTTTTGAGCGTGAACCGTAAATTACCTGAATTTTGCCATAGTCGCTTCTATGATCCATCATATAATTTACAACTGAATGGACTGGCGCAATTCCAATACCACCGGCAATTACTAAAATATCTTTGCCCTTAAGTTTTGTGTCTACAGGGAAGCCGTTTCCAATTGGACCTCTTATGCAAATTTCTTGTCCGATTTCAGCATTATGAAGCCAATCTGTAACACAGCCACATTTTTTTATAGAAAATTCCATGTGGGTTTCAAGAGTAGGAGATGATGTGATGGAAATCATTGATTCACCAACGCCTGGAACAATAAGCATTGCACACTGACCAGGAATGTGTTCGAACAATTTTTTTCCATCAAGACCTACTACACTGAATGTTTTTACATCAGGAGTTTCCTGCTTAATATCAATAATTTTTCCTACATAAGGAATAAAGCTTTCATTGTTTTCCATTTCTGTCTCCTATTCCTTAAATGTCATCTGTTTCGTTCACAAGATTAACGACTTTTACAACGTTCATGTGAACTGGGCAAGATTCCAAACATCGTCCACAACCTACACACTGAAAAAGTCCTTCGTGTGCCATTGGGTAATACATAAGTTTATGCATAAATCTCTGGCGCGAACGTTCTTTTTGTGTAAGACGAGGATTTGCAGCTGCCATCTGAGTAAAATCAGAATACATACATGAATCCCAGCAACGAACCTGTTTAATTCCATTTCCTGTATCAAAGTCACGAACATCGAAACACATGCAGGTAGGACAGACATAAGTACATGTTCCGCAGCCTACACAAGGTTCTGCAACTTTTTCCCAGATTTTGGAATTGAAAATTTTGAGCATATCTTTGCCCTGAAATTTTGACAGGTTAAGATTTGCAAAAGGAGTTGATTTTGCCTTGTTGGAAATGTCTTTTTTTGCTTCTTCAACTTTGCTTCCGTCATTTTCAGAAAGAAGTGATTTTGCTTTTTCTATAAAGGCATTTCCTTTTTCTGTATTTGCTTTGAAATAATAATTTCCGTCAGTAAACCAGCAGCTTACATCTCCGGCAGAAGCATTTTTATTTTCACTTAAGGAAGCGTCAATTCCATAAGCAGCACAGAAACAGGTTTTTGCAGGTTCATTACAAGCCAAAGTGATAACAGTACCGTGATCACGACGATTCTTGTAGTAAGAATCAACAGGATTCATATGAAGATAAACATTATCAATTACTGTAAAGCCTACTGCATCACAAGCTCTTACACCAAAAATTACAAAGTCTTCAAGTTCCTTTCTTGGATCTTCAACTGTAATTTCTTTTCCATTTTTTTTGTAAGAAACAAGTTTTTCTGCTTTTGGAAAGAAAAAATCCTTTGCAGAACGAACGGTCTTTAAATTTTCTGATAATTTTGTGCCTTTTTCCCATCTTTGGAAATCTGCTTTGCCAGTTTTATTGTCTACAGGCAGGTACAAAGGCTGCTTTGAACCGATGAACTCAAATAATGTGTCAATTTTTTCTGATGAAATGCTAAACATTATTCTTCACCTCCGTCTTTACTTCTTGTGTAAACAATTGTTGTTTCCGGGTCATTTTCCTTAAACTGAAGCATTGCCGGCTTTGTTTCCATGTCAGATCCTGCCTGGTAGTCGCCGTAAATTTCATTTATATCTTTGATGAACTTACGGTTCAAAAGATAAAGTGGAATGTGCTGAGGACAAACGCGAGAACATTCTCCACAATCTGTGCAGCGGCCAGCTACGTGCCATGCCCGAATAATGTGGAATAAATTTTCTTCAAAACTTGTCTGCGCTACTTTTTGAGATGTGTAAAGATCGTTGTTGTCGAATACACATTTTTCGCAGGTACATGCAGGGCAAACATTGCGACAGGCATTGCATCTTATACAGCGGGAAAATTCTTCTCTCCAAAAGTTATATCTTTCGTCAGAAGACATTGCTTCAATTTTTGCAACTTCTTCCATACGCTTTGTGTTTGGAGATGGATTTTCTTCAGCAGCTTCATCAACTCCCAAAAGTTCATCACAAGAAACGTGTTTTTTACCCTTGCAGTTGTCGCAAATGTCTCCTCCGTCCAAAGAATCCTGGCACGGAACTCCAATTGCGTAAACATCGCCTCTTGCAATGCGGTTTTCTTTTAAAAGCTGTGTGAACGAGTAAGTATCGCTCGGTTTTAGAAAAACAAGAACAACTTCGCTTGGGATAGGCTTATCGACAGTGTTTGGATCGCGTTGTTTAGCCATTGTATTGTTCATTCTTGCTGTACTTTTTTTTGTTTCAATTTCTCTTGTTATTTTTACAAGATATTTAGAAAGATTTGCTTTGCAGTTTTTGTTGAATACAAAATCCTTATCAAGTTCTTCTGCACTTGAAAAAACAGCCGGAGTAATATCATCATCAAAAAGTCCTTTCTTCCAGCCGATAACTTTCTGGACTTTGCCTTCTGCAAGCAGTTCTTTTGCGCGTGCTATCAGTTTGTCTTGCATCTTACGTCCTCCAGTCTTTTACATTCTCCAAGATCAGAAATCTGCTTTACAAAGTCATTCATAATTCCAGCAAATCTCACACCCTCAGCAGCAGAACACCACTCAACTCTGGTTCTTCCTTTTTCAATGCCCAAATAATCAAGCATGCTAAAAAGAAGCGTCATTCTGCGGCGGGCAAAATAGTTTCCTGTTGAATAATGGCAGTCTCCTGGATGACAACCACACAAGATAACTCCGTCAGCACCTCTTTGAAATGCACGGAGTATAAAAAGCGGATTCAGTCTGCAAGAGCATGGAATTCTTATAATTTTTACGTTTGAAGGATATTCCAAACGATTGTTTCCAGCTAAATCTGCACCTGCGTAAGAACACCAATTGCAACAGAAAGCAACAATTTTAGGCGTCCATTGTGTATTTTTAGTGTTTTCTTTTTCTAAAGACATGCGTCAACCTCCGCCAAAATCTGTTTATTGCTGAATCCGTACAAATCCATAGCTCCAGAAGGGCAGGCAACTGTACAGGCTCCACAACCATGACACATTGCTGTATTAACCTGTGAAACATGGCGAGTAACTGTAGTTCTGTTTGATCCGCGGAAATCCTTATCAACATAAGAAATTGCTCCATAAGGACAAACGTTAGCACACTGTCCGCATCCGTTACACATATTTTCGTTAGGATGAGCCGTGCAAGGATTGTTTTTGAGTTTGTCTTTTACAAGAAGACAAATTGCTTTTGCAGCGGCACCTGAAGACTGAGCAACAGTTTCCGGAATGTCTTTTGGTCCCTGACAGCAGCCTGCAAGGAATATACCTGCAGTGGGGCTTTCAACCGGGCGAAGTTTTGCATGTGCTTCAAGGAAGAAGTCATTATTGTCCATAGAAGTTGTAAGCATTGTAGCAAGAGGACGAGCTGATTTGTCGGCTTCGATTGATGCTGCAAGAACAACCATATCAGCTTTAATATGAACCTGACGATTCAAAATTAAATCTGAACCTTGAACATCTAATTTTCCGTCTGACTGAGGCGTTACTTTTCCAACCATTCCCTTGATGTAGTGAACACCGTACTGTTCAACTGCACGGCGATAGAATTCATCGAAATTTTTTCCCGGAGTGCGAACATCAATATAGAAAACAGTAATATTTGTATCAGGATAATGGTCGCGTGTAAGAATTGCATGTTTTGCCGTGTACATACAACAGATTTTTGAGCAGTACTCATGACCCTTTGTTGAATCTGCAGAACAACGGCTTCCTACGCACTGAATGAATACAATTTCCTTAGGTTCTTTTCCGTCTGATGGACGCAAAAGGTGTCCGTTTGTAGGACCTGAAGCATTGCAAAGTCGTTCAAATTCCAAAGATGAAACAACATCTGGACTTTGTGAATAAGCGTACTCGTCAAATTTTTCAAGATTGATAGGATTATAGCCTGTAGCAACGATGATTGCACCGTATTTTTCAGTAAGAATTTCTTCCTGCTGATGAAAATTGATTGCTCCAACACCGCAGACTTTCTGACACATTCCGCACACATTGTCTTTTCCATTTTTCATGGCTTTCATGTGCAGACAGTAATCTGAAGAAATTGCTGCAACTTTTGGAACAGCCTGTGCAAAAGGAATGTTAATTGCCTTACGATTGTTAAGATTCAAATTGAATTCGTTCGGAACTTTTTTCATTGGGCAGGCTTCAATACAAGCTCCACAACCAGTACATTTTGTTTCATCAACAAAGCGCGGATGACGTTTAATGTCGATTTCAAAGTTACCAATGTAACCGCGTACTCCAATAACTTCTGAATATGACAGGATTCTAATGTTCTTTTCCTGGCTTACTTCTGTCATTTTTGGGGTTACGATACAAGATGCACAGTCCAAAGTAGGGAATGTTTTGTCAAGACGAGCCATTTTTCCGCCGACAGTGTAGTCTTTTTCAACAATGTCAACTGGGAAACCTGCATCGGCAATATCTAAGGCAGCAGTAATTCCTGCAATTCCACCACCGATTACAAGTGCTCTTTTTGTCATTGCTGTTTCGCCCTCTGTGAGAGGTGTGTCTAAAATCGATTTCGCAATGGCAGCCTTTCCAAGTGCAATGGCTTTTTCTGTATTTTCTTCAATATTTTTACCAACCCACGAATCCTGTTCGCGAATATTGGCAATTTCAACTTTATATGCGTTGAGACCAGCACGTACTGCGCACGATCTGAATGTTTTTTCGTGCATACGCGGTGAACATGAACACAGAACAACTCCTGTGAGCTTGTCATCTTTTATGTGGTCTTCGATCATTTTCTGACCGGCTGAAGAACACATGTAAGTGTAATGAGTTGAATAAACAACTCCAGGCACTTTTCCAAGTTCTTCAGCAACTTTTGCTACGTCAACTGTTCCGGCAATGTTAGTGCCACAGTGACATACAAAAACACCAATTCTTTCCATAGGTTTTATTTCCTAAGTTTAAGATTTATAGTCAGCGTCAAATTCTGGCGCTCATTATTTTTCTTAAAAAATCCTAGACAATCTGTGCAACGCAAAAATTGTCAGAGCAAAAATTACATAAATGTGATTTTGCGGTTATTTTTTGTATTTTCGGAATGCACTTACAATTGCCTGCTGAGGCATTTCTGAATCCAAGTATTCTGGAACTTGAACAGGATCCAAATGGTGAGGACCGCGCTTTCCTTCAACAACCTGACGAACTGCATCAATAAGCTTTGCAGGTTCAACCTGACGCGGACAGCGTTCAAGGCACGCAAAGCAACTTAAGCAGGCGTAAATTGATTTTGTAGACAAAAGTTTTTCAATTTCGCCATTTTCAACCATCTGAACAAACTGATGCGGGTGATATTCCATAGAATCATAGTTAGGACAAGTGCCAGAGCATTTTCCGCAAACCATGCATTTTTTTGGATTTACGCCTGATTTCATCAGAATTTCTTCTTTGATTTGTTCAACTTCTTTTTGCAGCATTATTTCGCCTCCTTAGATTCATGATTTTCAGAATCCTCTTCTTTTAGACCGAGAGCCTGAGCCAGGAGTTCAGTGAAATAAATGATGTCAAGTTTTGAATCAGCTTTATTTTTGATAAGATTGTAGCGGCACAAAGGACATGATGTTACAAGAAAGTCAGCACCCATATCCTCTGCATTTGAAATAATTTTTTTTGCCCGGGATTTTGGAATGTTTTCGTCTTCAAACATTGTGTAAGCACCGCAACATTCATTTCTCTGAGCGTAGATAACAGGAGTTCCTCCGATTGCCTTAATAAAGTCCTCAATGATTTTTGGATTTTCAGGATCGTCAAACTGAAGAACTTTTCCAGGACGCAATAAAAGACATCCGTAGTATGCACCGATTTTTTTACCTGTAAAAGGTTTCTTTACGGCTTTTTTTACATTGTCCCAGCCTACAACATCACGAAGAATTTCAAGATAGTGAACTACCTTTGTTTCGCCATGATATTCAATATCATCCTGAGACAGATAATTGTTCACCTTCTGAATTGTTTCCCCGCTTGTCTGCATATCATTGTTGACCTGCTTTAGAACGTTGTAACATGCTGAGCAAAGAGTAACAAGTTCCTGGTTTGAATCGCGTGAATAAGCTAATGCACGAACTGAAGAAAGCTTTGGTGCAATTTCGTTTGTGCCAAGCGGATATTCGCCACCGCAACACTGCCAGTCTGGAATTTCCTGAAGAGTGAACCCTAAGACTTCTGCTGACTCGCGCGCGTATCTGTCAAGATCCTTAGCCTTGTTCTTTAGCGTGCAGCCAGGGAAGTAAGAGTAGGTGATGTTTTCCATCGTTTTACATCCTCATCGTTATACGTGTGTATGTGGAAGGATATAATACACAGCCACAAAATTTAAAAATACAGAACATTCCGCTTATTCTCCTTACCACCTAAGCGAAATGTTCAGCCCAAAATGTTTTGAAAATCCTTAGAATTTTTTGTTCCAAAGACTTTTGATATATTGACCTTTTTTTATTGCAGTTTAACACCAGCCATTTCTTCCGGATGGAATACTTCGTCAAATTTTTCAGCCGTAAGAAATCCTAACGAAACGCAGGCTTCTTTTAGCGAAATATTTTTTTCGTATGCCAAGTGTGAAGTTTTTGCAGCATTTTCATATCCAATATAAGGATTTAGTGCTGTTACAAGCATGAGTGAATTGTAAAGGTTATGATGCATCTTTTCTTTATTTGCAGTGATTCCTACAGCGCAGTTTTTGTTAAAACTCAAAATGCTTTCTGCTAAAAGGCGGCACGACTGAATAAAGTTGTACGCAATGACAGGCATAAATACGTTAAGCTCAAAGTTTCCTTGGCTTGCGGCAAAACCGATTGCACTGTCATTCCCCATAACCTGAACTGCAACCATCGTAACCTGTTCGCACTGAGTAGGATTTACTTTTCCCGGCATAATTGATGAGCCTGGTTCATTTTCCGGAATGTGAATTTCTCCCAAACCATCACGCGGACCTGATGCAAGCCAGCGGACATCATTTGCAATTTTCATCATATCGCAGGCCAAAGCTTTTACAGCTCCGTGTGCAAATACGATTTCATCTTTTGATGTGAGTGCGTGGAATTTATTCGGTGCCGTAACAAAATCTTTTCTAGTAAGTTTTGAAACTTCCTGAGCAACTTTTTCATCGAATCCCTTTGGTGCGTTAAGTCCAGTTCCTACGGCAGTTCCGCCAAGAGCAAGCTGCTTCAAGTATGGAAGAGAAGATTTCAGCATTTCTTCATCACGTTCCAAAGAAGTTCTCCAGCCCGAAATTTCCTGACTGAAAGAAATAGGAACTGCGTCCTGAAGGTGAGTTCTTCCTGACTTAACGATTCCTTCGTTTGCTTTTTCAAGCTTTTTGAAAGTTTCAATTAAAACATCAACTGCAGGCAAAAGCTTGTCTTCAATTTCACAAACTGCACTGATGTGTAAAGCTGTTGGAAAAGTATCATTTGATGACTGACTCATATTGATATCATCATTTGGATGACACAATTTTTTACCTGCAATCTGATTTGCGCGGTTTGCAATAACCTCGTTTGCATTCATATTGCTCTGAGTTCCGCTGCCAGTCTGCCATACAACAAGCGGAAAGTTGTCATTTAACTGCCCGCTTATAACTTCATCGCATGCTTTACTGATTGCATTAAGTTTTTCAGCCGTCATTTTTTCAGGCTTTAATGCATTGTTTGCAAGTGCTGCAGCCTTTTTTAAGTAACCGAAAGCCTTAGTAATTTCGCGCGGCATTGTTTCTATTCCAACACCGATTTCAAAATTCTCGTGGCTGCGTTCAGTCTGTGCCCCCCAAAGTTTATCTGCTGGGACTTTTACTTCGCCCATTGAATCATGCTCAATTCTGTAGTCCATATAAATTTCCTTGTTTTAGAGTTAATAAAATTTTTTAAGATTAAAAATTAAGCTGCTTGATAACGTCTTTTAAACATTCTGCGCTGTGTTTCAATGAAGCAAGTTCTGAATCAAGAAGTGGAGCAGCAATATGTCCCTTGATTCCATTGTGTCCTACGATTGTAGGAATACTTAAACATACATCATCAATTCCATATTCTCCGTTAAGAAGAGCTGTAATTGTAAGGACTGAACCTGTTGTGTAGTTTAATGCTTCAACAAGATTTGCAGTTGTAATTCCGATTCCGTAGTTTGTGCATTTTTTTGCTGCAATAATGATTCCGCCTGATTTGCGGATATAGTCTTCAACATCATTTTTGTCAAAAATAGGAAGAGTTTCTTTTCCTGTGAATGATTTTGCAAAATTGTCAACAGGAATTGAACCTATGTTTGCAAGAGACCACGGTACAAAAGAAGAATCTCCGTGTTCACCAAAAACGTATCCGTGAATATTTTCCTGACAAACTTTGTATGTTTCTGCAATGCGGGCTCTAAATCTTGCTGTGTCAAGCATAGTTCCTGTTCCAAAAATACGATTTGAAGGAATTCCTGAAGTCTTTACAAACTGATATGTAAGAATATCAACTGGATTTGCTACAAGAACATAAAGTGCATTTGGAGCAACTTTTGTAATCTGTGGGATAATTGATTTTGTAATATCTACATTTGTCTGGGCAAGATCAAGGCGTGACTGTCCCGGCTTGCGTGCAACTCCTGAAGTAAGAATAACAACATCGGAGTCTTTTGCGTCAATATAATCGCCGTCATGAACATAAACTGGTCCTATAAACGGAGTTCCCTGACGAATGTCCATTGCCTCGCCCATAGCTCTGTCCTTTGCAATGTCAATCATAACAATTTCAGAAGCAAGCTGCTTGATTGTTAAAGCATAAGCAACTGTTGAACCAACCTGACCAGCACCGATAATCGTAATTTTGTTTGCCATAAAATTTTGTCTCCTAACACTTTCACCCAAGTTATGAGTGAAATAAATTTCTGAAGAAATTTCCACTCAAAGTAAAATGTGGCTATCCGAACTGGATACCAATTTTTAGTATAGACCATTTAAAATCAATTGTTAAGACTTTAAATTTACTAATAGTCAGAATTTATTCTTTTTTGCACTGATTTTTTTATTTTTTGTGATTTAAATAACAGTATCAGTTTTGCTCTGTGATTTTTTTCACATACCATTATTTTTTTTCGCTGAAAGAATTTTTAAGTCATTTTTTTAACTTAAAAATATCATTAAAAAATGTCGTAGATAAGTTTTTTGAAATGGCATAAAATCACGCTATGAACTGCGATGAAAGATTCAGTGCTGAATGTATTTCTTCTATGAAGCAGGACGTTCTTGACGCTGATGGAAATGAAGTTTTTTGGGTCGGAAAAATTGATGAAAAAGGAATTGTTGTGAATGTAGAACTTGGTTCACGCGGAAATGAAAATTCCGTTGTTGTAAATCAAAATACTGCACGATGCGGACATGTTCTGATTCATAATCATCCGTCAGGAAACCTTCATCCAAGTGATGCTGATCAGAATGCTGCAGCAAATGCTTCAGATACTTCGCTTGGCTTTTATATAGTAAATAATGAAATTTCTAAGGTTTATGTTGTTGTAGAGCCTGTAAAACCAAAAAAAATTGAAAAACTTGATTCTGATGAAACTGCGTTTTATCTTTCAAAAAATGGTCCGCTTGCTTCCCAAAATCAATTTTACGAGGAAAGAAAAGCTCAAATTTCTCTTCTAAAAAGAATTACAGAAACTTTTAATGAAAATAAAATAGGTGTTTTTGAAGCAGGAACTGGAGTAG
>CAVCIJ010000325.1:0-8619 GCA_963601995.1 bacterium
CCCCTTATGTGTGTCTGGAAATTTGGAAAGCCAAGATCCATTCCGGCGATAAAAATTTTTTTTGCACCGCATTTTCTGGCAAAATCCCACGCTGTTGTGCTTACACTTCCGCCGGCACCAAGTTTTCCCTTGTTTTCAATTTTTGATTCAAAATACTGACCAATTGGAAACATTGACGAGCATAAAACTTTTTCTTTGCACTCAAATTTAAATACTGAAGGATAAACGGCACTTTCCGCGATTAAAACTGAAGATCTGCTTTTTAAAAATTCTAAATGAAGATAGCAATAATACTGCGGATCTGTAATTACAATAAAATCCGGCTCAACTTTTGCTTTTAAAACTGAATGCAAGGCTGAATCAACGCAAACTAAAACTGAGCGTTTTTTTAGTTCAGCAAGAAATGGAAGAATTTTAGAAAGACTTGGTCCTGAAGCAAGAATTATGAATGAAAGATTTTTTGCTAAAGAAAAATATTTGTTAACGCCGTCAAGTTTTTTTAAGAAACATAAATTTCTGGAGGAATTTCTCATCCAAAGATATGAAAATTTTTCCAGCGTATTTGTATTGACCAAATTTTTTTGTTCAATTTTAAAAAGAAGATTTTGAATTTCACTTATAAAATTTTCCTGATGTTTTGCCTGATTTTGATTTTTGATGAAGAAAATATTTTTATTTGAAACTAAATCTGAAAGTTTTGAAGTGGATTCGTCAAAGTCGGCATTTGAAGAATTAAATTTGTAAATAAGATTTGCAGCTTCATTTGCACAGTCTCCGAGCAAAAGAATTAAATTCTTGTGGCAAAAAATTTCATTCCAGTCGAGTGCGTTTAAAGCAGAAAAAAAGTATTCTGGATCGCTTTCAATTAAAATCAGTGTGGAAGAAGGAAAATTTTTAGAAAACTCAAGCGGTCCCCAGCCAAGTCCAAAAGAAAAATAAACTGCTGAGTGCTGACTTTTTTCATCAAAATCTTTTAGTGCAGCTTGAGCCTCGTTTTGCGGATTATATTTTGAATGTAGCGGAATTGGCGGCGAAAAAGATGTATCAATGGCATTTACCGCTGCATTTTTTGATTCAAAATATTCAAGTTTTTCCGAAATTTCTTTGCTGAATTTTGTGTAAAGCTGAGGAAATCTTTCTTTAAATGCTGCGAGATTTTTATTCCAAAATGAGTTCAATTGTTGTATCTTCCGTTAGTTTTGTTCCTGGCGGCGGATTTTGACTTACAACCCAACCTTCACCCTTTATGCAGATTTTTACTTCCTGATTTGATAAAAGCGAAATCAAATCTCGCTTTGGTCTGCCAATAAAATCTGGAACTGTTCCTTCTAAAATAATAGGAGGATTTGTTTTTACAGAAGTTCTTCCTGGATGAAGGAGACTTGGCGCTTCATCACGCTCAATGCCAAGATTGTCTATTATTTCATCTGCGGCTTTTGCAATGTAAGGTGCTACAATTCTTCCGGCATAAGTTTCGCCCTTTGCTTTTTCGATTACGATGTAAAGAATTATCTGCGGATTTTCTACTGGAAAAATTGCTATGCAGTTTGAAAGAAAGTCAGTTTCAGAATATCCGCCTTTTACAGGATCAGCCATTTGTGCAGTTCCTGTTTTTACACCGATTGAAATGTCTTTTAGTGAAGCTCGCGATCCTGTTCCCCGCTGTGCCGTTGTTTTCATACAGCTTAAAATATAGTCAGCACTGCTTTTTGAAATAACCTGCTTTGTGTACTGCGGACTGTGCTGATATTTTATATTTCCGTCATAGTCAGTAATTTTTTCAATAAATGTGAGTTTTAGCCGTGCACCGTCATTTGCAAAAACTGTTGCTGCCTGAACCATTTGCAGTGCATTTACGCTAAGTTCCTGTCCGATTGACATTGTAGGTTTGCTTCGTCCGGACCAGTATTTGTCGTCTTCAGATTTTACGATTCCTCTTGTTTCTGAAGGCAGTTCAACTCCAGTTTTTTCGCCAAAACCAAAATCGCTTATGTAAGAAAGAAATGTTTTTGTATCGATTTTTTCACTCATTTGAGCAATTGCATCGTTGCATGAATATTGAAGGGCTGTTCTTATATTAAGCCAGCCGTGATGTTCAAGACATGTGATTTTGATAAGTTCGCCTAAATTTGTTCTGCGTGAGTAAACGCCGTCGCATAAAAAACTGTCATTTTCTGTGATTGACTTTGAGTCTAAAAATGCTGCCGTAGAAAAAATTTTAAAAACGCTTCCGGGTTCATAAGCCATTACACTTGGTCTGTCAAGTTTTTCCAGGGAACTTGAATTTGGATAATTATTCAAATCTGCACTTGGCAGGCTTATATATGATAAAATTTCGCCGCTTTTTGCATTGCAGGCAATCATCATAAGACTTTCAGCCTGTGTTTCTTCAAGAGCTTCCTTTGCGATTTTTTCCAGATTGAACTGAAGGTTTGCATCGATTGTAAGATAAATATTTTGTCCGTGCAAAGTCTGAGGCGAATTTTCGTCAGGAACTGGAGACAAAATGTCTTGCTGCGAATATTCAATTCCGCTAAGCCCTTTTCCGTCATTTCCCATAAAACCAATGAGCTGGCTTGCAAGATTTTTTTCAGGATAAACGCGACCTGGAATCGCCAGAAAATTGCATGCGTGCATGTAGGGAGATTTTTCTAAAAGTTCATAAACTTCATCGTACTGAGCTTGGGTTAATTTTCGCTTTAAAAATATAAAGTCTGAGTCTTTGTTTTTTTCAAGAACTTCTTGAATTTCGTCTGCGGGCATTTCTATTGACGATGAAACCAAATCAGCAAAATTTTTAAAGTTTTTTATGCTTTTTGGCGTAACACCGAAGTGATAAAAATTTACATTTACAGCAAGAGGCTTTCCGTTGCGGTCTACAATAGAGCCGCGTTCCACAGTTGTTTCGTTTTTTACAATTTTTTTTTGTGGACTTATTGCAAGCTTGAAAAAGTTATAATAAATCCAGCCTAAAAAAACTGCGGTAAATCCAAAAATTACCCAAATTCTGCTGCTTTTAAAAAATCCGTTCATCAAAAACCTTGCTCAATCTGAAATTCAATTTTTGCAAATAACTTTGCCAATGATATTAGCAACTGGAACAAATCCGTAGTTTCTTGAATCTACTGAATCAAGATAATTGTCTCCAACTGCCAGAATTGTTCCCTCAGGCACAAAAAAATTTCCTTTCATGCTGTGATATTGAATTTCGGTCAGCGGAATGATTTTTTTTACAAATCCGCTTTCATCTTTTATAAGAAGATTATAATCCCTATCAGTTGAATATTCTAGTAAGTCTCCTGCAACAGCCGCACATCTTTTTACAACAAGAGTTCCGTTGTGAACAAAAAGCACAATGTCATTTTCTTTTGGATTTTTCCACTGAAGCAAAATTTTGTTTTGAAAGGGATTTACAAGTCCGTAAGAAAATTTGTTTACAAAGATGAACTGTCCGCTGTGGAATTTTTTTTCCATCGAAGTTCCCTGAACCTTGTAAATGTCAAAGACAAAAAATTTTACAAGAATTGCAAGAAGAATTCCTGCAAAAATATAAATAAAAGAATTTGCTGTTTTTGACATTTTTTTTTGAATTCTCCGAAAAATTTATACTTCAAATTTAGATTATGACTTCTTTTTATAAGTTTGCGAAACTAATTCTAATATGTAAAAGTTTTTGTGTCGATAAAAAAGGTATGGAATTTATTAACTGTTCATATTCTTATGCCCCTGAATATAAAAAATCTTACAAGCCTTATTCTCGGGCTGTTAAGGCAAAGAATGCAAGGTTTGCTCAAAAAGCTTTTCTGGAAAGAAAGAGTGTTTTGAGCTTTCATCAGATTTTTGCAGTTTTTAAAGGCGAAATTTCACTTGCGGCAAAAAATTTGCGTTCACTAAAAAAATATGCTTATCTTCTGCCGGTTTTTGCTTTTTTTGCTGCAATTCCATTTTTTACGGTAAAAATCGCTTTAAAATCAGAATCATTTGCAAAAAAAATTGACTTGTCATCAGGATTTTTTTCTGAAAGTGAAGCCGTTGAGCTTGCAATGAACGAGTTTGCTTTTCAAAGTTCGTGGTTTGACAGCGAGGGAAATGTTGTTACAGAAAACGGACTTTCTTCTTCGCAGGAAATTTTCAAAGATAGTATAAAGTACGAAACTTACACTGTAAAAGCCGGAGACACAATCAGCGGAATAAGTGCAAAATTTGGTCTTTCCAACATTTCGACTTTGATTGCTGTAAATGATATTAAAAATGTAAGGGCATTAAAATCCGGCACAAAACTTCAAATTCCTTCAATGGACGGACTTTTTCACACTGTAAAATCTGGTGAAAGTCTTGCTTCCATTTCTGTAAAATATCAGGTTCCTGTAG
Organism: bacterium; assembly: GCA_963601995.1. Classification (GTDB taxonomy): domain Bacteria; phylum Spirochaetota; class Spirochaetia; order Treponematales; family Treponemataceae; genus Treponema_D. The sequence continues at coordinate 4,372 of CAVCIJ010000325.1, forward strand.
AAGATCTGCTTGACGTAAATGATTTGACTTCTGATCTTCTTCTTGCAGGTCAGAAAATTTTTATACCAGGCGCCCGGCTTGATTCAGATTCACTTCTAAAGGCGATGGGTGAAGTTTTTGTTTATCCGATTGCGTCTGGCTGGCATTTTAGTTCGATGTTTGGCGCTCGAAAAGATCCTATTACAGGAGTTGATTCACGGCATACTGGAGTTGACATGGCGGCTCCAAAGGGAACTGCAGTCACTGCATCAAAAAGCGGTGTTGTTTCTTACACAGGATTTTCGAATATTTTTGGAAATTATGTTATAATAAATCATTCTGACGGATATCAGACTTTGTACGGACATATGAGCAAAATTCTTACAAAAAAGGGTGCAAGAGTTAATCAGGGAACTAAAATCGGGCTTGTTGGAAGTACAGGATATTCAACTGGAAACCATTTGCATTTTACAGTTTATAAAAACGGCAGAATCATTGATCCAATGACAGTTTTAAAAAAATAACTGATAATGCATTACTAAAATCACTACGAGCAGGATTTTTTTTATGGCGGAACTTTTTAAGAATCAAAAGAAAAATTTTATCTTGTTGCTTGCGTCTTTTTGTTTTTTTTCATTTGGCGCACATGCAAGGGTAAGTTTTGACGGTCTGGATTTAAATGATGGCGGAAGTCTTTTGTATTCTGTTCAAAATAAAATTTCTGGAAATCCTGTTTACAAAACTCTTTATAAAACTGAACTCGGCGAAAATTTTTCTAGCGGAGACGGAAATATTTTAACCTGCTTTCCAGAGCATCTTGAAATTCTGGACGATGGAAAAAAACTTCAAATCAGAAATCGCTATGGAACTGCCATTTACTCAGTTTCTGATTCCCGGCTTGACTGGATTTCTGTTGCAAACAAAATTCCTCTTGAATACACCCGCACTGGAACTTATTCAGTAAGTGCAGACGGAAAATGGGCAGTTTATATAAGGCAAACTGATTTTGCTCACGGTCAAATGATTTTGCAAAACACTTTGACAAGAGACGAAAAAGTTCTTGTCGAAAATTCTCCATTCAACTTTGAACGTGTCAATGTAAAATGGTCTCCTTCAAGCACTTCGCTCATTTACGAAAAAAACGGAAATCTTTATTTTACAACTCCGTCGGCGGCATTTAAAAATATTCAACTTCCTGAAGAATATAGAAAAATCGGCGAGGGCGGAATAAACTGTGTTGAATGGTGCGATGACGAAACTTTAATTTATGTTAGAGACGACATAGTTTATAAAATCAGCGGAAAGGAACTTTACACTCGCGGACTTTATTCATCTTTGATTGGAAGCGGAAAGATTATTGCCAGATTGAATTTTTCTTTTGACGGCACAGGCGATGTTTTTTTTGTTGATAAAACTGCAAGTCAGATTGTACTTATTACAAAAGAAAAAGCTCTTTTTTACTGTTCAATCGGAACTTCTTCCTACGATTATGTAAAACTTCTTTCTTACTTTCCGCTCACTTCAGTGCAAGGAACGGCTCTTTCTTACAGGATTTTTTGGACTGGAGAAATGAAGCCTGTTCTTTGGATTGACATTTTAAAATATGATTCAGGTAAAAAAACAAGTTCAGTTTACGAAATTGGATCTTCATCTTTGAAACCTCTTCTTGATATAAATGAAAGCCTTGAACCAAAACTTTCTCCAGACAAAAGACGCATTGCGTTTACAGCTGGTTCTTCTATTTTTGTTTATGACACAACAACGTGGAAACCTGTTGCAAAGCTTGGCGGAGAAAAAATAATTTCTTTTGTTTGGGCATCAAATTCCCTGCTTTATGCTGGCGGAGAATATTCTGTGCGAATGTGGAAACTTGATTCTTCATCGCTTGCATCTTCTGCATTATATTCAACTCCTAAGGAAACTGGTTCTGGAATTTCTTTGGTTTTGTTTTTGTCTTCTTCATTCAATTCATTTTGGGACGGAGAAAAAATAATCTGCGAAAATGGTGGCGATAAAAAATTTTATCTGTATGACATTTCTTCAGGAACCTGGCACGAAACTAAAAATTACGAGCAGATAAATCCGCGCGAAAAGAATGGAAGTTTTAGAGTCTTTTTGGGAAAATGTAAAAACCGAATGTTTGAAAATGAAATTTTTGTCCGCTCACTTTCAGGCAAGGTAATAACTTATCCGCTTCATTCCGAGTCCGACAGAGAAATTGCTGAAAGCAAAAAAATTGCTCTTGCTGTTGATGCGATGAATGGTGCTGAAGGGCTTGATCGTGTTCTTACAGTTTTAAAATCGTTTGGCGTGAGCGCAACATTTTTTATTAACGGAGAATTTATCCGCCGCTATCCTTCAGAAACCAGACAGATTGTTTCCAGCGGATATGAATGTGCTTCGGGTTTTTATTCTGATGCAAATCTTTTACAAAGCAATTTTATAATTGACGAGAATTTTATTCGAAGGGGACTTGCCCGTAACGAAGACGAATTTTTTTCTGTTACAGGAAAAGAACTTTCTCTTTTCTGGCATGCTCCATTTTATGCCTCAAATTCTCAGATAAAAAAAGCTGGAGAAAATGCGGGGTACAGGTATGTTGATGCTTACACAGAATATAATGACTGGGGAAGTTTTGAAGATATAGAAAATTCTGAATCAAAAAATATGTATTTAAGTTCAACTCAACTGATTGAAAAACTCTCTGAAAATTTATATGACTCAATGGTGATTCCTATAAGTTTAGGAAAGTCAGATGGCAGCAGAAAAGATTATCTTTATGAAAATCTTGATTTGCTCCTTTCTTCAATTTTTGATAGTGGTGCTGAAATTGTTGACCTTAGAGATGTCTTAAAATAAATTTTATTTTATTGCAAAATTTATATTTTGATTTTTGCTGATTTTTAGACACATTCTAAAGTTTTTGTTTTTGAGAAAAGCAGTTTTGGTAAAGATAAAGTGATTTAAAAAGCAGTTTTGAAAATTTTGATTTTGAAGGGCTGCTTCTGTCGGCAACAAGCGGAACTTTGTTCAATACAACTCCATCTATTGAGTAAACCAATGCTCCGTATTGGTATGCCTGCTTTATGTCGCCAGTTAAAAATTCTGGAATTTCAGCGTGAATTTGAATTTCATTAAGACTTTGTTCCTTCGTTTTTCCTTTTATAATTGGAGCAGAAAAGTTTTCGCTGTATGCTGGAATTAAATTTACGGCTTTTAGTTTTGAAGCTCCTGTGTTTACGCAAAATATTCTTTTTTCAGTGCAGATGTAATCAGTAAAGTTAGAAAAAGCGTAGTCTAAGAGCGATGTTCCGTCTTGATTACGGTAAAAATTTCCCTGTTTGCTTCCAATGCCCGGACCTCCCATGCTTACGCTTATAAATCGCCTTGAATCCCGCTTTGCTGTAAGCGCAATGTTGTATCCGCTTTCGTAAATAAATCCTGTTTTCAGTCCGTCAACTCCTTCAAGATTTTCCAAAAGTTTGTTTGTGTTGTACTGAGTTATAGCTTCTGAATCACCGTTTCCCCTTTTGTATTCCGGAAGATTTTTTTCAAGAGGGTAGCGCAGAACTTTTTGCGAGTGAAATTCAGAAATTGCAAACGGATATTTTTTCATGTACTCTCTGCAGAATGAGGCAAATTCTCTGGCAGTAGTAATATTTTTTTCGCTGTAGCCGCTCGATTCTATAAAATGAGTTTTAGAAAGTCCCAGATTTTTTACAACAGCATTCATTTTTTCTACAAAAGCGTCCATACTGCCAGCAACATAATTTGCTACTGCAATAGACGCATCGTTTCCGCTGGCAATTGAAAGTCCTAAAAGGAGTTCTCTTAAACTTACAATTTGACCTTCGGCTAAAAACATAATTGAGGCATCTCTTGGCAAATTTACCGCCCAACTTTCTTTTGGAAGGGGAACAATGTCATCAAGTGAAATTTTACCTTTTTGAATTTCTTCGAAAACGACATACATTTCCACAAGTTTTGTCATGCTTGCAGGCGGAATTTCTTCGTCAGCATTTTTTTCAAAAAGAATGTCGCCGGTTTCAAAATCGATTAAAATTGCGCTTTTTGCATTTATAAAAAGATTTTCCTCTTTTTTGTAGGGAAGATTGTGAATATTTTGAGTTCTTTCAGGATAGTTTTGATCAAGTTTTTTTTCGAGATTTTCTTTTTCACTAAGGCTCAATTCCTCTGCATTTCTTGGTTTTGAAAGATTTAAGGCAAAAATATGAAAGAAAAGATACGCGGTACATAAAATTACTGATG
>CAVCIJ010000326.1:0-16522 GCA_963601995.1 bacterium
ATTACACGCTGTGCTGGTTATTGCTAATTTTTTTTGTTACGAGAAAATTCTTTTTAATTGAAAAAAATTTTATTGGCAACACGAGTGCCATTATGACACAGAAAAATTCTGACGGTAACCTAAGAGACTTTGTTAACTGAAAATTCTGATGGTAACACGCGGAAATTTGCGCCGCGTGGTTACTGATGGAATTTTGTTACTGAAGAAATTTTTGCTTAAGAACAAGTCTTATTTTTTTCAAGAAAATCTTTTTGTTTTCAAAAAAAAATTGCTCCAAATTAAAAATTCTCATAAAATCATCTTATGAAACTTTTTTTGAAAAAAATCGTTTTTTACGTTTTCATTTTATTCTCTTTTGCTTTTTTTTCGTGCTCTGGATCTTCTGGCGGAAATAATTTGACTGCGGCTTTTATTTTTCCAGGAAATATAAAAACTGATGACTATTGCATTGCTCATAATCTTGGACGAATTTCGCTTGAAAAACATAATATCCATACAATGTACGCCGAAAATGTTCCCATTGACGAAAATTGTTCTCTTATCATTGAAGAATTTATAAAACTAGGCTGTAATTTAATTTATTCCTGTGCAAATCAATACGAGCCTTATGTGCGAAAAATGGCTGAAAAATATCCAAACATAAAGTTTGCTCAGTATGGATTTTATAAAACTGCCCCGAATCTTGAAACTTTTTGTGCTGACACAAGCGGAGCTTTTTATTTGTGCGGAATTGTTGCTGCTCAAAAAAGTTATAGCGGCAGGATCGGCTATGTGGCACCTTTTTTAAGTGAAGATGTTGTTCTTGGTGTAAATGCCTTTGCACTTGGTGTGCTTTCTGTAAATCCAAATGCAATTATCGATATTGCCTGGACAAAAGACTGGAATAATCGTAAAAAAGAAAGGCTTTGTGCTGAATTTCTGCTTAATAACGGCTGTGATATTCTTTCATATTATATTGATACAGATGAAGTTTTAAGAACCGCGTCGGATCACAAAACTTTTTGCGTAGCATTCAATATTCCATCTCCTTCTTATATTTCTCGAAAAGAAATTGACGCTTATCTTACATCTGTTGTTATAAACTGGAGCGATTTTTATTTAACAGATGCGCTGAGTGCAAAAAATGGTACCTGGAAAACAAGAAATTTCTGCGCAGGAATCGAAAGCAATTTTGCAACTTTGGACAAACTTACAAGATCCTGCTCTGATGAAATGAAAGCTTATGTTGAAAATGTAAAAGAAGATCTTGTTAACGGAAGAATAAATGTTTTTGAAGGACCAATTTATTCAAATAAAAATGAACTTTTGGTGGAAACAGAAAAAACAGTCTCTGCTCTTGAGCCAAAATTAAGAAAGTCCCTTGTGCACGGCATTTACGAACTTGAAGTAAATTTTAACTAATCAAGATGCGCCCCGTTTACTGACAAGATTTTTTTTAGCACAGAATTTTTTCCTGCTTACAAAAAATCTTTCTGTTAGCAGGCGAAAAATTCGGTTTAATGAAAAATTACGGAAGTTAGAAAAAAAATTGCGGAATTTATCGCACTGTTTACTAAAAAAAAATTCTTATCTACAGATTTTTTTATAAAAAAACTTTCCGCTAAGCCATGAGTTTTGCAAATAAATTTTTTATATGAGTATCTTTTACAAATCTTTAAGATGTTTTAATATTAGTGTTCAAAAATTATAGAAGTTCTAAAAATTTTAGTTTTTAGAGTTAACAAAAGAATACGCGACGTTTTAATTTGTACTATATCAACAAATTAAAAATCGCAGGAATCTTTAGAAAAAGCATTTAAAATGATTTTTTAGAGATGCCCTTAACTTAATTTCCTGCCGCGAGTAGAAATTTTAAAAGGAAAATTTTATGGATCAGAAAAAGGCATTTTGCGCTCTTGTAACCGCTGCTGTAAATCAGCTAAAAAAAGAAAAATCAATTGAAGGCGAAGAAATAAAACCTCAGATGATGCGTGTAGAAAATCCGCCTCGTCCCGAAATGGGAGATCTTGGCTGTCCTATGTTTGTTCTTGCAAAGATGTTTAAAATGGCTCCGGCAGCAATTGCCTTGTGTGCAGTTCAAATAATTCAGGAAAATCCTTCGGTAGCTTCAGATTCTGGCATTGCAGATGCAAGTGAACTTGGCGAAATTCTTGCGGTTGGTCCTTATGTAAATGTAAGACTTAATAAGGCTTCTTCAGCTTTGGATGTTTTAAAAACAATTCATTCTCAGGGCAGCGATTTTGGTTCATTTAATCAGGAAGGAAAAAAGCCTTTTGCTGGTCGTCGCGTTATGATTGAATATTCATCACCAAACACAAATAAACCTCTTCATCTTGGACATATGCGAAACGATGCACTTGGAGAAAGCATTAGCCGTATTCTGAAAAAAGCGGGCGCTGAAGTTTACAGAGTAAATATAATCAATAACCGCGGAGTTCATATCTGCAAGTCTATGCTGGCCTACAAACTTTTTCACGAAGAAAAGGGCGAAACTCCAGAAAGTCTTGGAATAAAAGGCGATCATTTTGTGGGGCAGTGCTATGTTGAATTTGACAGGTACGCAAAGGAACATCCAGAAGCCTTGGACGAAGCTCAAAAAATGCTTGAAATGTGGGAAAGTGGCAGCGATGATGACGAACTCCACACTCTCTGGAAAAAAATGAATGGCTGGGCAATCAGCGGAATCAAGGAAACTTACGAAAGAACCGGCGTTGGTTTTGAAAAACTTTATTACGAAAGCGAAACTTATTTAAAAGGTAAGGAAGAAATTTTAAAAGGACTTGAAAAAGGCATTTTCTTTAAGGCAGAAGATGGTTCTGTAAGAATCGACGTAACCGAAGTTACAGGCAAAGGAAAAAATGATGAAAATCAGGAAAAAGTTCTTTTGCGCAAAGACGGAACTTCCGTTTACATTACTCAGGATATTGGAACTGCAATTTACCGTCATTCAGATTGGGCTTTTAATCAGATGGTTTACGTTGTTGCAAGCGAGCAGAACTATCATTTCAAGGTACTTTTTTACATTCTGAAAAAACTTGGTTTTGATTGGGCAGAAAAACTTTATCATCTTAGTTACGGACTTGTTAATCTTCCAAACGGCAGAATGAAAAGCCGCGAAGGTACTGTAGTAGACGCCGATAATCTGCTGGACTCTTTGCATGAAGACGCACTAAAGGCAATCACAGAAAAGGGTAGAAATGAAGAACTTGAAAATCCAGACGATGTTGCTGAAAAAGTTGCGCTTGCGGCTCTTCATTATTATCTTTTAAACGTGACTCCAATCCGTGATATGCTTTTTAATCCTGCGGAAAGCCTTAGCTTTAACGGAAATACAGGTCCTTATCTGCAGTATATGGGTGCAAGAATTTCTTCGATTTTAAGAAAGGCTGCTCAAAAAAATCTTGAGCCTTCTTATGCTGATGAAGATCTTTCTTTGCTAGGAAATGAAAGTGAATGGAATTTAATTAAGGAACTTCAGAGATTTCCATCCGTTGTGCAAAAATCTGCGGAAGATTACGATCCAAGCATTATGGCGGTTTATCTTTATGATGTTGCAAAAAATTTCAGTTCATTCTACAGAGACTGCCAGATTCTGAATGAAGAAAATAAAAATCTTGCGTCGGCTCGCCTTGCTCTTGCTGAATCAACGCTGAATGTTCTTAAAAATGCAATGAATCTTGTTTTAGTTCCTTTTTTGGACAAAATGTGATTCTTTTGCCGTGCAAAAAGCGGAAGGTGCACTGAATACTATTGAATAAAATTTATTCAAAAGAAACTTTCCTTAGCCGAAATTTTTACTCTATTGCAAACCGCCGCTTAATTTTTTATAATATTGCATAAAGATACGCCAAAAATTGTATAAATATACATTTTAATTAAAAACGGAGTATTTTTTCAAATTCGCTGGAACTTTTAAAGTTTCCCTAAAATGATTTTATAAAGTGAGCTTCTAAAAATTAAATTTTTAGAGATGAGCTGAAATCTTGTCTTGCTGCGAGCGTTAAAAAGTTCCCTTAAAACTAAAAAAAATGGAGAAAAAATGGCAGATCTTGAAACAACAGAAAATATCAACAATATTCTCTTAGACAAACTTACAAGGCTTGCTGAATACAACGATCCGATTGATTCATCGTTATACACAAAATATGATGTAAAGCGCGGACTTCGCTATGCTGATGGGCGTGGCGTTCTTGTCGGTTTAACAAGAATCGGTGATGTTGTGGGCTACGAAATTGATTCTCAGGGTAATAAAGTTGCGGTTCCCGGCCGTCTTATTTACCGCGGATACAATGTCGAAGACATAGTTTACGATGCGGAAAAAACACATCAGTTTGGCTTTGAGCAGTGCGTTTATCTGCTGATTTTTGGCGAACTTCCTACACAGAGCGAACTTGATAATTTTAAGTCTCTTTTAGGCGAACTTCGCACTCTTCCTGATAATTTTACTGAAGATATGATTATGAAAGCTCCTTCAAATGACATTATGAATAAGATGGCACGCGGAGTTTTGGCTTCATATTCTTATGATTCTGACCCTGAAAACCGCAGTGTAGCAAATATTTTGCGCCAGTGTATTGAACTTATATCGCGTTTTTCTACAATTGCGGCTTACGGTTACCAGGCAAAGCGCCGCTACTTCGAAGGAAAGTCTATGTACATTCATAATCCTCAGCCTGAACTTTCCACTGCAGAAAATTTTCTTCGTCTTATTAGAAGCGATAAAGCTTATACAAGACTTGAAGCGGAAGTTCTTGACCTTGCACTTATTCTTCACGCGGAGCACGGTGGCGGAAACAACTCTTCTTTGACAGTTCATGTAGTTTCTTCCTCAGATACAGACACATATTCTGCGATTGCAGCGGCTGTAGGTTCTTTAAAGGGAAGAAGACATGGTGGTGCAAATATTCGCGTTATGGAAATGATGGACGATATTAAGGCGAATGTAAAAGACTGGAGCAGCGAAACTGAAATAAAAAATTATCTTCGTAAAATTGCAAATAAGGAAGCCTTTGATCATACAGGACTTATTTATGGTCAGGGACACGCTGTTTATACAATCAGCGATCCAAGAGCAACGCTGTTAAAGCAAAAGGCTGAAGTTCTTGCAAAAGAAAAGGGCTGCCTGGAGGAATTTAATCTTTACAAGACAATCGAAAAACTTGTTCCGGAAGTTATTTACGAAAAGCACGGAGATAAAAAGCGGATTTGCACAAATGTTGATTTTTATTCAGGATTTGTTTATTCCATGCTTAATATTCCTCGTGAACTTTATACACCGCTTTTTGCTATTGCAAGAATTGCCGGCTGGAGTGCGCATAGAATAGAAGAAGTTGTTGCTGGCGGAAGAATTTATCGTCCGGCTTACAAGAATGTTCTTGCAGAACGCTCGTATGTTCCAATTGATGAACGAAAAAATTCTGTAAAACAGGACGATTCCTTGTAATTTAGAAAAGCATTTGTTTTTTAGCGGGCGTTTTTTACGCCCGTTTTTTGTTTTAAATAAGGAATTTTTTGTAAAAAAAAATTTGTCAGTAACTGCTGCGTGCGTAATTTCGTGGACTTTTTTTTACTGTCAGGATTTCTTGTAAAAAAAATATGCTTTTATAAGAAAAAAAATATCTGTAGTATTTGTCTGCTAAATTTTTTGAATTTGCAAAAAAGCCTAGCCCGTTATGGAGGCCCGAAGTTGTAGCAACCGCAGGTTGTTACAATGAGCGAATAGCGAAGGCCGGAACAACGGTCGAAGTAAAAGAATTTGCTTCAAAAAAAGTCAAAAAAAATTTGACGCTGTAAAATGATTTTATTATTTTTTTAGATATGGATACGAAAGAAACTGAAAAAGAGGAAGAAAAGAAAAATCAGTCTGCGCATAAAGACGATTCAAATCAGACTGTGAATGCTGAGGAGCAAAAAAAGGATGACGCTTCTTTAGAAGACGGTGTTCCAGAAGAAAAATCTGATTCTGCTGAAAAGGCACAGAACGGTGAAAATGCTGAGGAAAAACTTCCTGAAGACAAAATTCAGGAATTGCAGAAAAAAATTGATTCTCTGACTGCTGAAAATGCTGATTTAAAAGATCAGGTTTTGCGTCGTGCCGCGGATTTTGATAATTACCGCAAGCGCACAATTCAGGAAAAGCAGGATCTTGTAGATTACGGAATTGCGAATTTACTTAAGGATTTGCTTGACAGTCTTGATAATTTTGACAGAACTGTTGAAGCAGCTGCAAATGCAACTGATCCAAAGGCAATTGCTGACGGAGTTAAGATGATTAACAAGGGATTAGTGAGCATGCTTGAAAATAAGTACAATCTTGTTTCTTACGGCAATGCCGGCGATTCTTTTGATCCTTCTCTTCACGAGGCAATTGGAATTCAGGAAGGCGATGTTCCCGAAGAACAGCTTGCTGCTGTTTACTTAAAGGGTTATAAACTTAAGGATAAAATTATTCGTCATGCAAAGGTTATGGTTGTTAAGCCAAAGGCTGATGATGATAAAAAGGATGCAGAAAAGTAAGGGAAAAATCTAAAAACTGCAATTTTTAGAAGTTTCCTAAAATCTGCGTTTTTTAACTGACTTGTGATTTTTAGGAAAAATTTTTCAGAAATCAGTTTGGATTTTTGAAAATCAAAATATTTTAAGGTTTCTAAGAGTATGATACTTTTAGAACTTTAGTTTTAGTGATTAACTTGTGTAGTTTAGGAGAATAAATTATGGGAAAGATTATTGGTATTGACTTAGGTACTACAAACTCTTGTGTTGCAGTTATGGAAAACGGTGCCCCGGTTGTAATTCAGAACTCTGAGGGATTTAGAACAACTCCTTCAATTGTTGGCTTTACTTCAAAGGGCGACAGAATTGTTGGACTTCCAGCTAAAAACCAGATGGTTACAAATCCAAAAAATACTGTTTACTCAGTAAAGCGTCTTATTGGACACAGATACAGTGAACTTACAGGCGAAGCAAAAAAGCTTGCCTATACAATAAAGGATCATGGCGAGGATGTTCGTATTGAAGTTGAAGAAGGCGGACAGAAAAAGGAATTCAGCCCTCAGGAAATTTCAGCATTTATTCTTCAGAAAATGAAGAAGACAGCAGAAGATTATCTTGGCGAAACTGTTACAGAGGCTGTTATTACAGTTCCAGCTTATTTTAATGATGCACAGCGTCAGGCAACAAAGGATGCAGGAAAAATCGCTGGACTGGATGTAAAACGCATTATCAATGAACCAACTGCTGCAGCCCTTGCATTCGGTTTTGACAAGGATCAGAAGTCTGATAAAACAATTGCTGTTTACGATTTAGGCGGTGGAACTTTTGATATTTCAATTCTTGAACTTGGTGACGGTGTTTTTGAAGTAAAATCAACAAACGGAAATACACATCTTGGTGGTGATGACTGGGATCGCTGCATTGTAAACTGGCTTATTGACGGTTTTAAGGCTGATACTGGAATTGATTTGTCAAAAGATCCAATGGCACTTCAGAGACTTCGCGATGAAGCAGAAAAAGCAAAAATTGCTCTTTCAAATCAGACTACAACAGATATAAACCTTCCGTTTATTACAGCGGATGCTACAGGTCCAAAGCACTTGCAGAGAACTTTGAGCCGTGCTGAATTTGAAAAGATGACAGATCACCTTTTTGAAGCAACACGCGAGCCTTGCCTGAAGGCAATTAAAGATGCTGAAATTTCAACAGACAAGATTGATGAAGTTCTTCTTGTTGGTGGTTCAAGCAGAATGCCTAGAGTTCAGGAAATTGTAAAATCAATTTTCGGAAAGGAAGGAAGCCGTGCTGTTAACCCAGACGAAGCTGTTGCAATTGGTGCTGCTGTTCAGGGCGGTGTTCTTGCAGGAGACGTTAAGGATGTTCTTTTGCTTGATGTTACACCTCTTTCTTTGGGAATTGAAACAATGGGCGGTGTAATGACAAAACTTATTAACCGCAATACAACAATTCCTGCACGCCAGAGCCAGACATTCTCTACAGCTGCAGACGGTCAGACTGCCGTAACAATTCATGTTCTTCAGGGAGAACGCGAAATGGCTGCAGATAACCGCACGCTCGGCAACTTTAACCTTGATGGAATTGCTCCTGCACCTCGCGGGGTTCCTCAGATTGAAGTTACATTTGATATTGATGCAAACGGAATTGTTCACGTTTCTGCAAAGGATAAGGGAACTGGAAAGGAACAGCACATTCAGATTACTTCTTCTTCAGGACTTTCTGAGGACGAAATCAACAGAATGGTAAAAGACGCAGAGGCAAATGCTGAAAGCGATAAAAAGAAGAGAGAAGCAGTTGATGTTCGTAACGAAGCTGACAGTCTTATCAACCAGTCTGAAAAGACTTTAAAGGAAATGGGCGACAAGGTTTCTGCGGCAGATAAAGAAGCTGTAGAAAAGGCTTCAAATGAACTTAAGGAAGCTCTTAAAGGCGACAATATTGACGAAATTAAGTCAAAAACTGAAGCTTTAAAAAATGCTGCTTACAAAATTGCTGAGGAAATGTACAAGGCTCAGGCAGCACAGGGAGCTCAGCCAAATGCTTCTGACAGTCAGAATGCAGGTTCTTCATCAGAAGGAAGTTCTTCATCAGGCAGTGGCTTCGACAAGGGCAAGGCTGATGATGTTGAATACGAGGTTCATGACAAATAATTTTGGTCTTGAGATGCAGTTCTTTGACTTTTAATTAAAAAATATTTTTGTCAGAAGAAAGCATCTTCGACTTACACAGAATAAGGCGTCAAAAAATGACGCCTTATTTTCATATAGGGCAGGTTTGTAAAAAAAATTCTAGTAATTTTTGCAAATATAAAATAAACTTGCACTTGAAATTTTTTGTTTTGCCAGGCGGTTTTTCTAAAAAGAAATTTGCCTGCAAGAAAGAAACTGCGGCAATTTTAAAGCACTTTTATCAGCTAAAAAAAAAAGCTTTTATTCAGCGCAGCAAAATGTCGCATAAGTCGCATAAAAGGATAAAACAATGGCAACAAAACGTGATTATTATGAAGTATTGGGCGTTGATAAAAGTGCTGATGCAGATACAATCAAAAAAGCTTACAGAAAACTGGCCTTAAAATATCATCCTGACAGAAATCCTGGAAACAAGGAAGCAGAGGAAAAGTTTAAGGAAGCAACGGAAGCTTATGATGTTTTAAGTGATGAGCAGAAGCGTCCTATTTATGATCAGTACGGATTTGCTGGCCTTGATGGAATGGGCGGAGGTGCAGGCGGAGGATACAGCCATGCATTTCACGATTTTAGCGATATTTTTGGTGGCGCTGGCGGTGGATTCAGCGATATTTTTGAAAATATTTTTGGCTCTGGTTTTGGCGGAAGTTCACGTTCATCAAGAAGCGAGTCTGATGGAGCAAGCTTAAGATACGAACTTGATCTTGATTTTAAGGAAGCAGTTTTTGGCTGTAAAAAAGAAATTACATTCCGCCACGAAGAAGAATGTCCTGAATGTCACGGAAGTGGAGGTGCTGCAGGATTTAAAAAGCAGACTTGTCCAACCTGTCAGGGAAGAGGTCAAATTCACAGATCAACAGGATTTTTTCAGGTGAGTCAGACCTGTCCTACTTGCGGCGGAAAAGGTTCTGTAATCGATAAACCGTGTACTTTCTGTCATGGAAGCGGACTTGCAAAGAAAACAAAGGCTGTTACGGTTACAATTCCGGCTGGTGTTGATTCTGGAAAAAGAATTACAATTCCTCATATGGGAAATGCTGGTACAAACGGCGGTACTCCAGGCGACTTGATTATTGTAATAAATGTTCGTCAGGACAAGTATTTTGAACGTTCTGGACTGGATCTTTACTGTGCAGTTCCAATTTCTGTTTCACAGGCGATTTTAGGCGCGGATATAAATTTAAAAACACTTGATGAGCGCACAATTACAATAAAAATTCCGCAGTGTACTGCAAACGGAAAACTTTTGCGTATAAAGGATGAAGGCGTTCCTTCTTCAACCGGAAGGAAGGGCGATTTGTATATAAAAGTGATTGTTAATCTTCCTTCAAAAATTTCAAAAGAACAGCAGCGTCTTATGCAGGAATATTATGAACTTGAAAGGCCAAGTGCAAATCCTGGAATGATTCCGCTTTCTTCGCTTGATAAATAAATTTTTTTTATAAAAATTATTTTTCCTGTAAAAGTGCCCGGCAAATCCGGGTATTTTTTTTGTTTAAGGACTTCTAAGACTGCAGTTTTTAGAGGCTTCCATGTGTAATTTTTTTTGACCTCAATTTATAAGGCAAAATTGCCGAAAATGTAGTATAATTCTGTCAGTTATTTTGAAAAAGTTAAAGTTTTTAAGTTGAGGTAGATATGTACAAAACAAAACGGAGATTTATTTTTTCAGTACTAAATGTTCTGATTCTGCTTGCAATAGTCGCAGTTACTTATTTCGTTATGCCTTTATCAGTTTCTTCAGTGACTTATTCAAAGGCATTTGCCTGGATTTTTGCCGCGATTGTTTACTTTGTGTGCATTATGTCTTCCTATGTTGTTATGGATTATCTGGAAGATGAAATCAGGAAGTCTTCGCTTGAAAAAAATGAAACTGAACTTCTTTCATCATTTATTTCTAACTTAAAATATTGTTATTCGCTTGATGAGTTTTATGAACTCATTTCTTCTAACCTTGAAATAAGGGGTGACTGTGGCGTTATTTTTGTAAACAGGCTGAATAATTACGTTCTTTACAATTCGCCTAACAAGGTTACATGTTCTCAGAAAATTACAGATCTTCTTGAAAAGAATTATCCGATTGAATGGAAAGAAGGGTATTATTTTATTGGAGAAAATTTTGGAATTGTAACAAATATTAAGCAGGCGCGCGGATTTTTCTTTGTAAGTCAGTCTTATCACCTTTATATTTTGTGCCGCTACACAAAGCTTTTTGATATGGAAATTTTTCCGAAGCTTTTTGAAGAATACACCCGCTTTCTTTCTCGTGCGCGTACAATTTCTGATCTTTCAGAAATTTCTTCTCTTACAAAACAGTGGGAACAGCTTGCCGATACACAAAAGTCATTTTTGCCTCAGGTTATGCCAAAAATAGATAAGCTTTCTGTTTCTGCATATTTTAGACCTTTGGTAAACGTTTCGGGCGATTACTACACAGTTCTTCCAATCAGTAAAACAAAAACGCTTCTTATGCTTGGCGACGTTTCCGGAAAGGGACTTGCAGCCGCTCTTGTTATGGGTCTTGTAATGAATACAGTAAAAATCATTGAGGACAAAGATAATCTTCCTGCAATGGTTCGTGCAGTTGACAAGGCGATTAAGGGAATGAAACTTCAAGACAAGTACACGGTAGTTTTCATAGGAATTGTTGATACTGAACTGATGACAATCCGCTACGTAAATGCTTCGATGTCAGATCCAATTGTAATAACAAAGTCTCCTGACGGTTACAGAATCAAGCCGCTTTCTTCAAACTGTTCTGTTGTTGGAATTATTGACCTTGACGACATAGAAGTTTCTGAGCAAAAACTTTTCCGCGGCGACGTTATTCTTATGGCATCGGACGGTGTTTCTGAAGTTATGAATGATGAAGGCGTGGAACTTGGAACTACAAAACTTTATCAGGATACAATAAAACACAGTGCGTCAAAATCACCTAAAGAATTTATTGATGATATTGTAAATCTTGTATTCTCGTATAACGGCGGAAAAAAACTCCGCGATGATCTTACTATGCTCGTTGCTAAGGTTGAGAGGTAATTTATGATTTTTGTTGTTTTGAATGCAATCGCCGGCGCTGTAATGATTGTTCTTTCTTTGAACGTAGGTAAGTTGAATAAGTTTAATAAAAATTCTGCAGAACTTGTAAATATGATTCTTTTTCTTGCGTCAGTTTTGTTTCTTTCAACTTTTTCTACAGCAATGGCACTTTGGGGACCGTTCCAGATTTCTTTGTTCTTTGGACGCATTTCCTACACTTTGTGTGCGTGGTTTGCTGTAAATGCAAGTGTTTATGTTCTTCTTTATCCTTATCAGAGAAAAAATGTATTTGTAAGTATTGTAAAGTGGCTGCTTAATTTTGCGGCATTTTATATGATTTTTCTTCAGCGGCGCGGTTTTTACGGAATCCAGGTTGACCGCAAAGGATTTCTTGATATAAAGTCCGGTGCTGTATTCAACAAGGCACTTGTAGAAATTACATCAATGACGTGGTTTGATTTTTACAAATATGTTTTCTTCCTTTTGATTCCAGCTTTTGTTTTTATAATGATTCTTGTCCGTGCAGAAAATGCAAAGTCCAGACTTGAAAAGCAGTCTCACATTATGAATGCAGCAGGAATGTTCTGCACCTGGCTTGCATTTGCCTTTATAAAATTCTTTACGCCTGTTCAATCTATGATGCAGACACTAATTCCTTTAGCTTTTATTCCGGAAGTTGTTTTCTTTATAAAAGCCAACGAAACTGAAGATATTTGGGATGCAGGCTTGATTGGAAGAACTTCTTCTAGAATTCTTCTTAACAACATTCTTCCTGGCGTGCTTTTAGGCTTTGTTTTTTCTTTAGTTTATCCGCTTTTTATAAAAATTTCATGGCTTATAGTTGGAATTTATTTTGTAGCCGTAATTGCAGTTGGAATTATCTGGATGCTGATGGGAAAAGTCTTCTTAAAAGAAGGATTTTTAAAAGATGGAAGATATGCTTCCCGTTTTGAAAAGCAGCTTGCTGAAATAAGTTTTGAAGAGTCTCCTCAGGAAATTACAGGCAAGGTTTTTGAACTTTTTAAGGAAAACTTAAGTTCAAGTTCGCTCAAGATTTTGATTGATACAGGTTCAAATAACTTTGAAACAATTTATTCTTCTGATGACAAAAAATTTAGTGCAAAAATTAACAGTGAAGTTTTTGACACTCTGCTCAATTTAAAGCACACAGTTGTGTTCCGCGAGTATGCACAAAGAAATTCCAGTGTTATGTCTATAAAAAGTCAGCTTTTAAAATTGTTCGACGAATCTGATTCTGAGGCTTTTATTGTTTTGAATGAAGGCCGGCAGATTGTAGGACTTATGTTTTTGGGTAAAAAAATTACTCAGAATGCTTACACCGAATACGACTACGAATCAATTAACCGTGTTTACTCAAATCTTTTTGTAATTGCATATTACGTAAAGAATATTATGAATGAAGATGTTGTTGGAACTGTAAACCGCGAAATCAGAATGTCGGGTCAGATTATTACTTCAATTCAGGAAAATATGGATTTGATTAAGAATCCAAAAATTGATGCAGGCTACACAATGATTCCGGCGCACAACATTGGTGGTGAATTTGTAGATATGATTAGGCTCAGCGACACAAGGCATATGCTTGTAGTTGGTGCTGTAAACGGAAAGGGAATTGCGGCTTCAATGAGTATGATTATTTTGAAGTCAATTATACGAACCTTCCTTGCCGAAACTAAGGATTTTAAACTTCTTGTTCAAAAGGTGAATGTTTTTATCCGCGAAAGTCTTCCAAAAGGCACTTATTTTGCCGGAACCTTTGCACTTCTTGACTTTGCAAGCGACATTCTTTATTACATTAACTGCGGAACTCCGGCTCTTTTCCTTTACACGCGCGCGTACAATAACGTAATTGAAATTCAAGGCGAAGGACATATTCTTGGATTTGCAAAAGATGTAAGTTCTCTTATAAAAGTGAAAAAAGTAAAACTTGCTCCTGGTGATATTGTTCTTTCCTGCACTGACGGACTTATTGAAACAAAATCTTTGCGTGGTGAACAGTTTGGACGTTCAAGAATACAAAGTTCAATTGTTGAAAATTTAAGTTATCCTGCAGGTAAGATGGCAAAATTTACCTACGACTCACTTGCTGACTTTACATCAAAGGCGATTGAAGACGATGTTACAATCTTGATACTAAAATATCTTGGAGGTGAATAATGGATCAGCTTGTTATAAATGAAAAAGTTGGTGCAAATTATATGCTTTACGAAATGAACGGTGCAGTAAACGCCTACACGATTTCTGAAATTCAGGAAAAAATTTCAACTCTTATTCCAGATTCAAACATTGTTCTTGATATGTCGGGCGTAACTCAACTGGATTCTTCGGGCGTAGGAATGATTCTTGCAGGGCATAATGACGGTGAGGATTTTGGAACAAGACTTTTTATTATGAATCCAAGCGAAGAAACCCGTCATTCCCTAAATAAAACCGGATTTTTGGACAGTTTTAATATAATTCACTCTGTTACAGAGGTTGCAGATGCTTCGTAAATTTTATTTTGCTGGTGCAGGTTTTCTTGTGCTGAGTCTGGTTTTATTTTCCTGCACAAAGTCAAATGCTGAATCAAAAAAAATGGAAAGTCATAAAGAAGAGCTGATTTCAGAAAATTCTTTGCAAAAAGAAGATACTGATTTTTACAAAATTGATCTTGTACTTTCAAAAATGAGTGAAAGATTTTGCGAAGAAGTAAAAATTCCTGATGAAAAAAAATATGAATTTCTTGCAGACTTGTCTGTTATGATGGAAGAGCAGGAAAACATAAAAAATCAGTATAAGAGTGATGATTTGCCTCTTCTTTTTTTGATTGACAAAACTCACAGCATTTCAAGTGAATATGAACCAAAAGAACTTGTTCATCTTGAAAACAACGAATTTTACAAAGTAAATAAAAATTCTCTAAGTTTGCGCCCGGAAGCATCTGATGCACTTTTGAAAATGGCAAAGGCTGCTTCTCTTGACGGAATAAATCTTACTATAAGTTCAACATATCGTTCCTACGAGTACCAGAAAAATCTTTTTGCGTACTGGGTAAAAGTTGATGGGCTTGAAGAAGCGGAGCGTGAAAGTGCGCGTCCTGGTACAAGTCAGCATCAACTTGGAATTGCAATGGATTTTGCACCTGTAGATGATGCTTTTGCTCAAACTGAAAGCGGAAAATGGGTTTATCAGAATGCAGCAAAATTTGGCTGGAGTCTTTCTTTTCCTAAAAATTATGAGGATATTACAGGTTATCGCTGGGAAAGCTGGCATTTTCGCTACATTGGGGAATTTACCTGCGAGTTCCAGAAAAAGTGGTTTCTTGATGTTCAGCAGTATATGATAGAATTCTTAGATGAATGGAATAAAACTGAAATTTCTTCTTGATTTGTAATATTGTTTTTGTTGAATGAACGATATTCACTGGAAGAGTGCGTATCGTTCATTTTTTTTATTTCATCTTTCCTTGAAAATCTATTTGAGAAGGCGAGAGTCCGAATTTTTCTTTTGGCTGATGATTGTCGCTTCCATGCGGTTCGATGTGAACTACAATGTCGTAAATTTCTGGAATTGCCTTTAGAATTTCTTCTTCGACTTTTTCAGAAATTTCATGCGCGTCGTAAACTGTCATTTCTGGCGAAACTTCAATATCCAAATCAATGTCGTAATGAGAGGCAATTTTTCGAATTCTTGCCCTATGAGGATTTGAAACTCCTGGAACAGAAGATGCGGCGCAAAAAAGTTTTTTGTAAAGCTGATTGTCAGTGTTGCCGTCCATAAGTTCCATATTTGTCTGCATAAAAAGCGTAACTGCATTTTTCATTACCCAAATTCCAACTAAAAATGCAATAATCGGATCTAAAACTGGAGTTTTAAATAATTTTGAAAGTAAAAGTCCTGCAAGAATTCCAGAAGACATAATGATGTCATTTTTCATATTTTGAGCGTTTGCCTTTACAATTTCACTGTCGGCAAGTTTTGCGTAGTGGTATTGCGAAATTGAAAGCAGTGTTTTGCCAAGAATCGAAATCATTGCTGCTAAAATTGCATAAAAAGAAATTTCTGAGTTCTGCAAAGAAAATGTTTTTTTTACAGACTGAATGCAAAGTTCCATTCCTGCCGTAAAAATCACAAATGAAAGAATCATTGTGGCTGTAGTTTCGGCTCTTCCGTGTCCCCAGGGATGCTCTTTGTCGGAAGGTTTGTTTATAACTGCACTGATTATTAGAGTTACAATTGCAATTAAAACGTCAGTTGAAGAGTCGAGCGCGTCTCCAGTTATTGCAAGCGAATGTGAAAAACAGGCAAGCACAAATTTTACACAGGCGAGCACTGCGTTTCCTGCAAGAGCAATAATTCCTGCAAGGCGTATGTAATGACATTTTTTATTTTCTCTTTCCATCATAATTTTATTCTTTTAATCATAAAATAGAAAATCAGAATTTCAAAGATAATGATTTACTTTTAAAGATTTTTTTTGTAAAAAAAACAGGCGAATTTCTAAAAAGAGATCCGCCTGTTTTACTGATGAATTTAAAAATCCTGAAAAATTTATTTTGCTACAATGTTTACAAGTTTGTCTTTTACAACAATTATTTTTGCAATCTGCTTTCCTGAAGTAAACTTTTTGTAGCCTTCGGTCTGTGCTGCAAGAGTTTTAAGAGTTTCTTCATCACAGCCGATTTCTGCTTCAAACTTGTCGCGGACTTTTCCGTTAATCATAACAACAATTTCTTTTGTGTCGTCCTTGCAGTAGCTTTCGTCGAATGTCGGCCATGCCTCGTATG
>CAVCIJ010000327.1:0-4402 GCA_963601995.1 bacterium
GCTTATATTGTCATCATACCAGTCGTAGCACCATTCATATACGTTTCCGCTCATATCGGCAATGTCGAGCCGGTTTGCTTTTTTCATTCCTACTGCGTGGGTTCCGTCTCCGCCCCATGCGTCCTCCACACAGGAAGTTCCTGTTGTGCCATTCTCGACGTTGTAGCTGTAGTATCCCACCGCATCCAGTCCGCTGTTGCTTTTTGCTTCGTAAGATGTGCCGCTTGCAGTATCCGCACCGCTGAACACATAGTTCCAGTCTTCTTTAGTCTGGTCGCCCCCGCGTGCTGCATATTCCCATTCAGCCTCGGTCGGAAGGCGATAGCCGTCTGCATTTTCTACAAGCGTTACATCTGCCACTGTAATATGGTTGTGCGTACGGTTGTCCCTGCCGTTTCCTAAATCAGATACATCCGTTACAGTAATATTGTATGCAGGTGTGAGCCCTTCTTTTTTGCTTCTTGCATTGCAGTAGTAAACTGCGTCGTACCAGGTTACGCTTTCTACAGGGCGGTCTTCCTGGTCTTCAAGATATTCATAACCATCATCCAAAATAGTCCTATAACTTACGGTGGCTTTGTATGTGCAGAAATAAGGTTTTGCGTCAAGAGTATATTCTGTACCGTCTACAGTCACTTTCTGATCCCACATTACTTCCTTGTATTCCTCCTGTGACACTAGGCACTTTGACATGTAGAAGCTACTTAAAGTTACCGTGCGCCCTTTAACGAATACGCCTTCATAATTGTTTGAGTTTGAAGCCCCGATGATTGTTCCGCCCGGCACTAAGGCAAAGGGGTTTAGAAGCTCGCAGTTTTTTGATTGATTTTCCATTTTTTTTTCCGTTATTTTTGATGAAATTTTTTTTTGTGGATGAATTTACACTCTAAGTGCAAATAACAAAGAACCAATGAAACCTTTATAGTTAGTTTTTCTCAAAACACTAATAAAAAGAAAATTATGGCTTACTACAGAAATTTTAGTTCAAAAGAGCGCGAATTTCAAGTAAAAAAAATCCGTTCGGAAGTAAAGAAGAACAGTGCTATGCTGTGGTGATTACGCAGTAGGGATTGTAGCCGCGCCAAAGGCGGCCACCGCAACGAAGTGGCACAGAATGTGACACGTAGTGAGGAGGCTGGAGCAAACAGCGGAACGGCGAAAAGCCCGACGGCAGCTTGCTGCCGGACTGCCCATTGTAAAACTTTTATCCTTTAAGAGTTATACAGATTTTTCTAAAAAACGATATTAGCGAATATAAACTTGATTCATTTTTAATAGAAGGGGTGCGATATTATTATCCCGAACTCTGGTATTGCGAAAAAGAAGAATTTGAAAAAAGAATGATTTGCGTTATTAAAGAAATAATCGAAAAAATAGGAATAAAAAATTTGTCTTTGAATGTGCTTTATGAATGAGTCTGCCAGAAATTGCCCTGAAAATTGCAATTTTCACACTCTTCATTTATATTAAAAATATGTCTGATTTAACAAAAAGGGCTTTTGAAGTTTCCTTGAAAAAACTTTTGCGGGAAAAATCTCTAAACAAAATCACAATTCAGGAACTGGCCGATGACTGCCATGTAAACCGTATGACTTTTTACTATCACTTTAAGGATATTTATGAACTTGTAGAGTGGTGCTGCCTTGAAGATGCAAAAAAATATCTTGAAGAAAAAAACAGCTACGCTATCTGGAAAGATAGTTTCTTACGGATTTTTAAAGGCCTCCAGGAAGATAAAATTTTTATAATCAGCGTCAACCACAGTATAGGCCGGGAATTTTTGGAAAATTATCTTTTTAGTATAACCTACAAACTTTTGATGGATGTGGTTGAAGAGCGTGCCTGTGGAATTGACATTGACATGAAAGACAAGGAATTTATTGCCGGATTTTACAAATACGCCTTTGTGGGCACAGTCCTTGAATGGATTAAAAATGACATGAGCGAAAAACCTGAAAAAATAATTTCGCACATCGACATACTTTTAGAAGGCGACATTGATAAGGCAATAAAAAAATTTAAAAAATAAATGAAACTGACTAGAAATTAGTGTCACCTTGAATTTATAAATGTGTCATGCTGAATTTATTTCAGCATCTGTCAAATAAGAAAGTACTTTTTATACAGACAGATCCCGAAACGTCACCCTGAACTTGTTTCAGGGTCGGGATGACAAAGTGCCGTCACCTAAAATCCCTAAGCCAAAATTTTATACAATTCATCACTTTTGATAAAAATTTAATCTTTAGGGGCAAATTGTCTATTTTTTTCTGAAAAATAAATAACTAGATTAAAAATATCAAGGAAAAGAAAAGCACAGTGCAAAATCAGAGCATTGAGGCTTTTATAAAACTTTCTGGAGGTATTTTATGTATTATTCTAGTGGAAATTATGAAGCTTTTGCCCGTCCTTTAAAACCTGAAGGAGTAGATCAAAAATCAGCCTACATCGTAGGAAGCGGACTTGCCGCCCTAACTGCTTCCTGCTACCTGGTTCGTGACGGTCAGATGAAAGGAGAAAACGTTCATATTCTTGAAAAAGAGCCTTTGGCAGGTGGTGCCTGTGACGGCTGGAAATATCAGAATGTGGGCTATGTAATGCGCGGCGGACGGGAAATGGACAATCACTTTGAAGTTATGTGGGATTTGTTCCGTTCCATTCCGAGCATTGAAACTGAAGGAGTCAGCGTTCTTGATGAATATTACTGGCTTAACAAGGCCGATCCTAACTATTCACTTTGCCGTGCAACCGTTAATCGCGGCCAGGATGCCCACACTGATAAAAAATTTGCCTTAAGTGACAAAGGTCAGAAAGAAATCATGAAGCTCTTTTTTACTCCAAACGAAGAACTTCAGGACAAGCCGATTACCGATTTTTTTGACGATGAAGTTTTGAATTCAAACTTCTGGCTTTACTGGCGCACAATGTTCGCTTTTGAAAACTGGCACTCTGCCTTGGAAATGAAACTTTACATTCAGCGTTACATTCATCATATTGGAGGACTTCCTGATTTTACTGCCCTAAGATTTACAAAATACAATCAGTATGAATCAATGATTCTTCCAATGCTCAAATATCTTGAAAGCTTTGGCTGCAAGGTTGAATACGGCGTAAAAGTCAATAACGTAAAATTTGACGTAAGCAACAAAAAGCACAAAGTTGCAAAAGAAATTGAAGTTACCCGCAACGGCAAAGACGAAGTGATTAAACTTACCGAAAATGATTTGGTTTTCATCACAAACGGCGGTTGTGTAGAAAATTCTTCAATCGGAGATCAGAATACTCCTGCAAAATTTACCCCTGAATTAAAGGCAGGCGGCGGCTGGGATATGTGGAAAAAAATTGCCGCACAGGATCCAAGTTTTGGACACCCAGAAAAATTCTGCTCTGACCCTGAAAAATCAAACTGGATGAGCTGCACCGTAACTACAACTGATGAAGAAATCATTCCTTACATCAAAAACATCTGTAAGCGTGACCCTCATTCTGGAAAAGTTGTAACCGGCGGAATTGTAAGCGTAAAAGATTCATCATGGCTTTTAAGCTGGACAATCAACCGTCAGCCACAGTTCCGCGCCCAGAAACCAAACGAAGTTTGCGTATGGGTTTACGGACTTTTCTCTGATAAAAACGGTGACTACATCAAAAAGCCAATGCGGAATTGCACCGGAAAAGAAATTTGCGAAGAGTGGCTTTACCACATTGGAGTTCCGGAGGACAAAATTGAAGAATTTGCTGCAAATCACGCAAATTCAGTGCCTTGTATGATGCCTTACATCACGGCCTTCTTTATGCCTCGCTCCTACGGTGACCGCCCTCATGTAGTGCCGGAAGGTTCAGTAAACTTTGCATTCTTAGGACAGTTTGCAGAAACTCCTCGCGACACAATTTTCACCACAGAATATTCAATGCGTACTGGAATGGAAGCCGTTTACACACTTTTGAACATTGACCGCGGAGTTCCGGAAGTTTGGAGCAGCGTTTACGACGTAAGATGTCTTTTGGACGCTACAACAAAACTTCGAGACGGAAAGCCTATTAACGAAATGAAACTTTCCTGGATTGAAAAAAAAGTGCTCAACAAGGCAATCAAAAAACTCGACAACACCGACGCCATGAAACTCATTAAGCGTTACAAGGTAATTCAGTAGGATTTTTTTGAACGTCACCCCGGGCTTGTGACAAGTTCGGGGTGATGCAGAAGTTGTCATGTTGAATTTACTGATATGTCATGCTGAATTCATTAGCCTTCGGCGGCTTCGCACAGCATCTCTTTATGAATGAGATCCTGAGACGAGCTCAGGATGACGCTTTTTTAAAAATCTAAAATCTGATAAATTTTCAGTGATGGATTTTTTATATTAAAATGAAAAATATTTTAATTGGTACCAGCGGATATGAT
>CAVCIJ010000328.1:0-3323 GCA_963601995.1 bacterium
GTCAGACGGATTGATTTCTGGCGGAGTTACGGCAACTTCAAAATCAATGAAAGATTCTTTGGGGCGCATTTGGTTTACGCTAATTGATGGATTTTCAGTTTATGATCCGCTCAATGTTACGGCGAATAAAACTGCACCTTTTGTAAACATTGAAAAAATCACAATTGACAACGAAAGTTTTGACTGGCACGGCGAGGAAATTGTTTTAAATCCAGACGTAAAAAGAATTGAAATAAAATATACTGGACTTTGCTTTGTTTCTTCTGAGCAGACTCAGTTTAAATCAATGCTTAAAGGTTTTGAAGAAGATTATTCGCGCTGGTCTTCAAGCCGGAGCGTTTCTTACACAAACCTTCGGCCGGGAAATTATGAATTTTCTGTGATTGCTGCAAATTCTGACGGCGTTCAGTGTAAAAAACCGGAAATTTTAAAAATCACAAAAAAGCCTTTTTTTTGGGAAGTTGTCTGGTTCTGGATTTTCCTTGGAATACTGCTTCTTTCTATTATATATCTTTTGATTCGGCATCGCTTTATAAAGATGAAAAAGTATCAGGCGGTTTTGGAAAAGGCAGTTCAAGATAGAACTCGCGAACTTTCAATTCAGGAGCAAAAGAGCGAAAATCTTCTTTTAAATATTTTACCGCGTGACATTGCTGCGGAACTCAAGCAGAATCCAAATCAGACAATCGCAAAAACGTATAAAAATGCGACGGTTCTTTTTGCGGATATTTCCGGATTTACAAAAATGGCGGATTCAATGGACGCTTCTGACGTTGTTTCAATGCTGAATGATTTATTTTCGCGTTTTGATGAAAGAGCCTTGCGGGAAGGTGTTGAAAAAATCAAGACAATGGGCGATGCTTACATGGCTGCGACCGGACTTTCCAGCGATGATGGGGAAGAGGGCGTTTTGAAAATGATGAAATTTGCGGAAGGGCTTCTTGATGATTTGCATGAGTTTAATCGCGGAGCAAAAATAAAAATCAACATTAGAATCGGCGTAAATTCAGGAAGAATCGCTGCAGGAATTATTGGAAAGTCAAAATTTATTTATGATGTTTGGGGCGACACAGTGAATGTTGCGTTTAGAATGCAGACAAACGGAGAAATCGGGAAAATCTGTGTTACACAAAATATTTATGACGTTGCAAAAAATAATTTTAACTTTACCGGTCCTGTGGAAATGGACGTAAAGGGCAAAGGAAAAATGAAAGCTTATTTAACCGATTAAAGCGGAAATTGAATTTATTAAAAATCTTTTTTTGGAATTTATTATGATGAAGGTTAAGATAAAAGTTTGTGATATTCTGGCAGATTTTTAGATTGACTTTTATGGAGGTGAAAAAAATGGTTGATTACACAGAAGGCTCGGGAAAACAGTATCATACTGGTGTTGGTCCAAATGATATTGGAAAATATGTGATTATGCCCGGCGATCCTAAACGTTGCGAAAAAATTGCGGAATATTTTGACAATGCACATAAAGTTGCTGATGTGCGTGAATTTGTAACTTACACTGGAACTCTGGAAGGAGTGCCTGTGAGCGTTACTTCAACTGGAATCGGCGGACCTTCTGCTTCGATTGCGATTGATGAACTTGCAAAATGCGGAGCGCATACTTTTATTAGAATTGGAACTTGTGGCGGAATGCAAAAAAATGTTCTTGGCGGGGACGTTGTAATTGCAACTGGCGCCATACGAATGGAAGGAACTAGCCGCGAATTTGCACCGATTGAATATCCGGCAGTTCCAGACTTTAATGTTCTGACTGCTTTGGTTTGTGCGGCTGAAGAACTTAAAATTCCTCATCATACAGGCGTTGTTCAGTGCAAAGATTCATTTTTTGGTCAGCACGAGCCTGAAATTATGCCGGTGAGTTATGAACTTCAAAACAAATGGAATGCCTGGTTAAGAATGGGCTGTCTGGCAAGCGAAATGGAAAGTGCAGCGTTGTTTATTGCCGGTTCGTTTTTGCGTGTACGCGTTGGATCTTGTTTTTTAGTGGTTGCAAATCAAGAACGTGCAAAACTTGGTCTTGAAAACAAGCAGGTTCACGATACGGAACTTGCAATAAAAGTTGCAGTTGAAGCATTAAGAAAGTTGATTTTAAAAGACAAGTCAGAAGATAAAAAATAAGACGTCTTTTTTACCTCCGTTTAAGGATAAAAAGGGGACGAGCGATGAGGTTATCAGAATAATATATAAGTGGACAAAAAATAAAAATCTGACTTTAAGGCTGTCCGGCTTTTTACTGGGCAGTTTTTTTTACTTGAAAGGGTAGAGTATTCTGCTTTATCTGCAATTTTCATGTAACAAAGATTTGAGGTGAAATAAAATGAAATGGTTAATAGTACTTATTTTTTGGTTTTTGTACTGGGGAATATGCTTCCTTTGCACTGGTACGGACAGGAAAAATCTTATGGGGCTGCGTTCTTATCCCAATGAGGTGCAGAAACGTGTCCGCGAAAGATTGCCTGACGCTGCACCAAAAGAAAAGTCAATTCTGTCAATTCTGGGCGGCAATCTGATTTTATTTACACTTGTGTTTACGATAATCGGTTTAATTTTCAAGAAAGTTCTTGCCTTTGACGGTTATCTTCCTGCATTTTTGTATTTTCTTATTCTAGGTGAAGGGTTAGGGCTGTTTGATCTTTTGGTAATTGACCTCTTCTGGTGGAGAAATACAAAACGCATTCGATTTTCATTTCTTCCCGAAAAGGAGATTTATCAGAATCCGAAAAAGCACATTGGTTCTTTTGTGCGAGGAATTCCACTTTTTGCTTTAATTGCAGCACTTTCGGCACTGATTGTGTCGCTGATTTAAGGATTTATATGTTGGCATTTATCATTGAAGCTGCAGTAATCTGCCTGTTTTTTACTTTGAGTTGATGTTAATTGGTTTACCTTGCTGTCTGATTGCCGGCTTGATTGTTGTGTTATAAGGGGCGGAAAAGTATGGTTTTTGACAGAATCACCTGGGGAAAAGAGTAACTCTTTTTTTTTAACTTTAGGAATACAATCCAAAAAGTTGTTGATTTTACAGACTTTTAGGATTATAATTCAAAATATGGAAGAAAAGTATAACTTAGACCAGGAATTTATTGCCCGCAGGGAATATCTTGAACGCTTGAATAATCTTAAAGACAAAAAAATCATAAAAATTGTTACAGGAATCAGGCGCTGTGGAAAATCTACGATTCTGGAAATGTTTAAAAGACAGCTTTTGGCTACTGGCATTGAAGAAAATCAAATTATTTTTCTTAATTTTGAAGAATACGAAAACAAGACTTTACGGAACCCTGTAAAGATTGTCCGGGTTCCGT
>CAVCIJ010000329.1:0-6977 GCA_963601995.1 bacterium
AGTCTAGCCGTGCGTGGAGCCATTGCGAAGCAAGCGGCCGCTTTTGCGGCTGCCGAGCGGAATGAGCGAGTGGCGGAAGGCACGCCGTAAGAAAATAAAATTTGCTCCAAAATCATAAAAAAAATAAAATGCTTTAAAAAGCGGGGAAAATATGAAGGAACTTGAACTTGCTTCTGAAAAAATTTTTACGGAAAAAGCAGCTTTTGTGATGGGAATTGTGAATTGCACTCCGGACAGTTTTTTTGAAAAAAGCCGGCTGGATGCCAGTGGTGCCCTGCGTCTTATTGATGAGGGTGCGGATATTCTGGATATTGGCGGCGAATCTACGAGACCCGGTTCTTCTTATGTGGATTGTAAAGAGGAAATTGAGAGAATTTTGCCTGTTATAAAAGAAGTGCGAAAACATTCTAAAATTCCAATTTCTGTTGATACTAGAAAACTTGAAGTTATGAAGGCGGCGTTTGACGAGGGCGCGGATATTCTTAATGACATTAGTGCTCTTGAAGATGATTTTTCGCTTGCGGATTTTGCTGCAAAAACAAAAATTCCTGTTATTTTAATGCATAAAAGGGGAATTCCTGAAAATATGCAGAAAAATACTGAGTATAAAAATGTTTTTGAGGAAGTTGATTCTTATCTTGCTTCGAGGGTAAAAGCGGCTCTTGATGCTGGAATCAGTAAAAATAAAATAATTATTGATCCTGGAATTGGGTTTGGAAAAAATCTTGAGGCGAATAAAATTCTTATTGCAAGATGTGGTGAACTTTTGGGCGGTAAATTTCCTGTTTTGATGGCGCTTTCCAGAAAAAAGTGTATTGGAGAAATGACTGACCGTTCTGTAGAAGAGCGTGGTTCTGGTACGCTTACTGCGGATTTGATTAGTGTTTTTAAGGGCGCTTCTATGCTTCGTGTTCATGATGTGGCTTCTTGCGTTGACAGTCTTAGCGTGCTAAAATCGTTTTCGGACAGTTTGCTTATTTGATGGTATTTGGTAAAAAATTATTTTCAATACTTTTTTGCTAGATGTCTGCGAGCTTTTATTCGTTGATATGGAACGTATTAAAGCATCGTATTTTCTTTCGTTACTTCTAAAAATTGCAATTTTTAAAGATTCCGTTGAAAAATCAGCAAATTTCAGTTCAAAATGATAAAAAATAAAGTTTAATTTTTTTGCTTACTCTGAGGTAAAAATTGGATCCTTTAAGTGTGTTTTTAAAAGTCTATGATTATATTCGTCCTGTTTTAGATGTGGTCCTTCTTACATTTTTTTTGTTTGAAGCGTATCAAATCATCACAAAAACCAACGCTATGCAGCTTGTAAAGGCGTCGATTATTGTGGGAATTGCCTATGCTGTGGTTTATCTTCTTGACTTGGACACTATGGAATGGATTTTTAATCTGATTGCGCCTGGTGTTATTGTTGCAGCGGCGATTGTGTTTCAGCCGGAATTAAGAAAGATTTTTTTTAAGCTTGGCCAGACTGACTGGTTTACAGCAGGCAGGCACACGAAGCATACTTATGTGGATCAAGTTATAATTGCTGCTCAGCTTCTTTCTCAGCAGCGGCGCGGAATGCTTGTTGTTTTTTTGCGTCAGACAAGAATGGACGATATTCTGAAAACAGGCACAATGATAAATGCTGACCTTACATCAAATCTTCTTGTAACAATTTTTGGACACGATACTCCTTTGCACGACGGTGCTTGTTTTGTAAAAGCCGGTAAACTTGTTTCTGCGGGCTGTTTTCTTCCGTTAAGCCAGCAGTACGACATTAGAAAAACTTTTGGAACAAGACATCGCGCGGCTCTTGGACTTAGCGAAGTGAGCGATGCAGTTGTTCTTGTGGTAAGTGAGGAAACTGGAGCATTTTCTTTGGCTTACGATTCAAAACTTCACTATGATTTGAGCATTGACCAGGTTACAAATATTCTTGAAGATGAACTTGATATTACTCCTGATGAGAAAAAAATTGAGGACACTATAGATGAACACAAATCAATTTCTTGAAAAATTATCTAAAAACTGGCTTCCGCTTGTAATCTGTTTTGTGCTTGCACTTTTTATTTACTTTTTTCATCAGATGGCGAGTTTTGACAGAAAAACTTTTACAGTTCCTGTAGAAATAAAAAATAATGGAATGTTGATTCAGACCGGCGAACTTGGAAGAAAGCGCTATGTAAAACTTAAGGTTCGCGGACTTAACGAGCAGATTTCGGCTCTTTCTGAAAATGATTTTAATCTGAGCGTTGATTTAAGTTCTCTGACTGAGGAAGGATTTTATAATGCTCCCGTAATTTTGAATCTTAGCGAAAGGGCGTCTTTGATGGAACCGATTGAAGTAAAAATCAGTCCTGAAAAAATTTCTGTAAATCTTGAAAAGAAAATTGTGGGCGCAGTTCAGATAAAGCCTTCGGTTTCAGGAAATCCTTCTCATGGATACGAAATAAAGAATATCAGTGTAAATCCATCTGTGGTTACGGTTTCGGGTCCTGAATCTATGATTCAAAGACTTGACTGTATTTACACAAGTGCACTAAGCGTAGAAGGTATTTCATCAAATCTGAAAGATTCTGCTGCACTTGTAAACACAAATTCCCTTCTTTCGATTTTGGACTCTAAAATTTGTGAAGTTGAGGTTGAAATTCAGCCGCAGACAGAAACTTTGAAATTTACAGGAATTCCAATTTCCTACGAAAATCTTTTTGCCGATATTGAAATTACAAGTCCGCTTCAGACTGTTGACGTGGAACTTGAAGGCAAGGTTCTTGATTTGGAAAAAATAAGTTCTGAACAAATAAAAGCCTTTGCTGACTGTTCTTTTGTAAACGATGAAGGCGAGTGGGAACTTGAAGTTGATTTTAGAATTCCTTCAGGACTTTCTTTAGTATCATCAAAACCTGAAAAAATAAAAATTACAAGCGTAAAACATGTTTATGATGAAATTCCGCAAAGTGATTTGAACGAGGAAAACAAAGAAAATACTGTGGAATCTGAAGAAAATGATTCTGAAAATTCTGATTCGCTTCAGAATTTGAGTGATAAAAAAGCAAATTCTTCTTACTTAAGAAAAACGGCGCGAACTTGATATGATTTTTGGAATCGGCTGCGACATTGTGAAAGTTTCGCGTTTTAAACGGCTCATAAATTCCAGCGGTTTTATAGAGCGTTATTTTTCGCCTGAAGAAATTCTTGATAAAAAGTATTCAAAGCAAAAAATTGCACTTGAACATTATGCTGTGCGTTTTGCTGCAAAGGAGGCATTTTCTAAGGCACTTGGAACGGGACTTGCTCCTTTTAAACTCAAGGAAATTTATGTTCAAAAAGAAAAGTCTGGAAAACCACTTTTGCTTTTGAAGGGAAGTGCGCTGGATTTTTTTTATAAAACTGCCGGAAAAAATGCAAAAATTCATCTTTCGCTAAGTCACGAGGAAGAATATGCAATGGCTTATGTGCTTATCGAAAGCAATTCTTAAAGTTCGGAGGAAAAATGCCAACTTATACAAACGGAAAATCTTTTAGTTCTGGAAGTGCCAAAAATTCTGAAGAAAAAAAACAGGCGGTTTCGTACTGGGCAAAGTCTAAGATGAACTGTCCTGTATGCGGAAAACCCTTTGATCAGGAAGTTATGCATCAGGGCGGCGGAAGAATGATTGCCGGAAATTTAACTGATGAACTGCACAGAAATTTTGAACCTTCTAAAAAATTCGGGCGCGTTTATCCGCTTATTTATGACGTTGGCTGCTGTCCAAAATGCAATGCTGCTTTTTTCTGGAAGGATTTTACTGAAATAAAGGATGCACAGTCTTTTTCAAGAATTTATTCTGATTCTGAACAGAGAAAGGCGGCGGTAGAAAATATTTTTCCGTATTTTAATCTTAAGCACGAGCGCACTTTGTATGACGGATGCGCTATGTATTATGCGGCTCTTCTTTGCTACGAAAAAGTTGACATTTCCTACGCTCCAACTTTTAAGCGCGGAATGATTTCTTTGCGGCTGGCGTGGCTTTGCAAGGACTTGGATCGCGTTTGTCCCGGTCATAACTATGACTATATTGCACAGGTTTTTTACAGAAAGGCACTGTTTTTTTACCAGCAGACATTGATTAACGAAACCGGCAGAATTGAATCGATAGAAAGCGTTGGAAATTTTGGTCCAGATATTGATAAAAATTACGGATATGATGGCGTTATTTATCTTTCGGGGCTGCTTGAGTACAAGTACGGTCAGCGTGAAGATGAGGTACTTCGCCTGAAAAAACTTGATGATTCAAAAAAGGCAATTGCAAGAATTTTCGGACTTGGTCGTTCCAGCAAGGCAAAGCCAGGTCCTTTGCTTGAAACTGCACGCGGCTTGTATGACAAAATTGCAGCTGAACTTTCTTCAAATAATATTTTCAGCGAAGACTGATTTTTTTTATAAAGTGAATCGGATTAAAAAATGAAAAATATCTTGCTGAAAATTTCTTATGACGGAACTGATTTCTGCGGCTGGCAAAGACAGGATAAATCAAATCAGGGAAAGGCAGTTAG
The DNA here is from genome assembly GCA_963601995.1 of bacterium. Lineage (GTDB taxonomy): Bacteria > Spirochaetota > Spirochaetia > Treponematales > Treponemataceae > Treponema_D. The sequence continues at coordinate 4,531 of CAVCIJ010000329.1, forward strand.
AACTGTTCAGGGCGAACTTGAATGTGCTCTTGAAAAAATGTTTGGAAACAAAATAAATCTTTATGGTTCCGGCAGAACTGACAGTGGAGTGCATGCAATGGCTCAGGCTGCAAATTTTTTTTCGCCTGTTGATTCTATTCCAGAAGAAAATTATGTTCGCGCATTGAATTCTTTTTTGCCAAAAGATATTCGCATTCACAGTGCAAAAATCGTGGACGAAAACTTTAATTCAAGATTCAGTGCAACTTCCCGTTCTTACCGCTATTTTATTCAGACTGTAGAAAATCCTTTTGCAAGAGACAGCCGCTATGTGTGGTTTATTCCCTACAGACCAGATATTGAAGTTTTAAATCAAATGTCGTCTTGTTTACGCGGAGAAATTGACTGTGCAACATTTGCTGCTGCTGGAGACAAAAGCCTTTCAACTTTTCGCTTTATTGACAATGCACATTTTTTTTGGAGCGGGCAGAACAAAAATCTTCTTGTTTTTGAAATTGAGGCGAATGCGTTTTTATGGAAAATGGTGCGCTCTTTAACTGGAACTTTAATTGAATTTGAACATAAGAAAAAAAATCCCGGCGACTTTGAGAAAGCCCTTTTGAGTGCTGACAGGCGCAATGCCGGACTTACAGCTCCTCCAGACGGACTTTTTTTGTGGGAAGTAAAATTCGATGGAATCCGCCGTCACATTTAATGATATTCTTTTTATCATTTTTAACGCTTTTTTTTTAATTTTAAAGCATATTTACAGGGTCAACGTCAACTTCGATATAAACATCTTTTGGGCATTTGTAGCCCCAGACAAGAGTCTTTGCCACTTCAATTAAATCAATTATATTTTTTGAGCGCAAAAGAATCTGCTGTCTGTGCGAGCCATTTACCATTTCTATCGGACATTCTGCCGGACCTAAAATTTCTGTTCCCTGTTTGATTTTTTTAGAAAGAATTTTTGCTCCAGAATCAGCGGCCAGTTTTGCTGCATTTTCAAACTGCGATCTGAATACAAGCCTCAAAAGTCTTGAAAACGGAGGAAAGTCTAAAAGTTTTCTGTTTTCGATTTCATCTTTATAAAAACTTTCTGTGTCGCCTTTAACAGCAAGTGCTATAGCTCCATTTTGAGGATTGTAACTTTGCACTAAAACTTTTCCGTCTGGAAAAAATCTTCCTGCACGCCCTGCAACCTGCGTAATCAAAGAAAAAGTTTTTTCGCTTGCTCTAAAATCTGGCAGGTGCAGGCTTGTGTCAGCAAGAATAACGCCTACAAGCATAAGTTTTGGAAAGTTAAGTCCCTTTGCAACCATCTGCGTTCCTAAAAGAATATCGTATTCTCCGTTTCTGAAAGCATCGAGTTTTTCTTGAAGTTCGCCTTTGTGACTAAGAGAATCTGTGTCAATTCTAACAAGTCTTGCCTGAGGAAATTTTGCGTTTACTTCGCTTTCAATATATTCTGTTCCAAATCCTGAATATCCAACATCAAGAGAACCGCACGACGGACACTGCTGAGGTGGCTGCACTGAATATCCGCAGTAATGACATCTGAGGCGGTTTTCTTTTCTGTGATAAGTCATTGAAACTGAACAGTTTTTACACTTCATTTCAAAGCCACAGCTTTTGCATCTAAAAAAGTGAGTGAAACCTCTGCGGTTTAAAAACAAAATTGTCTGTCTTTTTTTTTCGAGAGTTTGTTTTATTTCATTTTCAAGACTTTTTGAAATACATTCTGAACCTGAATGTTCCATGCTTAAATTTATTGCTCTAATTTCAGGCTTTGCTCCGCCTGCAAGCCGCTGCGTAAGGCAATGTTTTGTTATTTGACCATTTTGCATTGAATGCCACGCTTCAAGACTTGGAGTTGCCGAACCCATAAGAAGTGGAATTTTATTTTGAGCACATCTTTTCATTGCAATTTGTCTTGCATGATAGCGCGGAGAATTTCCTGATTTGTAAGATGAATCGTGTTCTTCGTCAATAATGATGAGTCCTAAATCTGGAACAGGAGCAAAAACTGCACTTCTTGCGCCTACAACAATTCTTGCATCTTTTCTTAAAATTCTCTTCCATTCGCTAAGTCTCTGGCTTGGCGTAAGCTGGGAATGCAAAACTGCAGCTGTGTTTCCGAATCTTTTTACGACAGCTGCAACAACCTGCGGCGTAAGTCCTATTTCTGGAACAAGATAAATAACGCCTTTTCCCTTTTCCATAATTTTTTCGGCCACCGTAAGAAAGACTTCTGTTTTTCCTGATCCTGTTGTTCCGTAAAGATAATGAAAAAGATTTTTATCATTCGAATTAAAAAGTCCTTCAACTGCCGCTTTTTGTTCATCGCTTAAATTTTTTTTCTTATAACTTTCCGCATCTTCCAGAAAAGAAAATCCTGGATTTGAACTTTCTCTTTTGCCAGAAGGAATCATTGTAAAAACACATTCGCCGATTGCACAGATGTAGTA
>CAVCIJ010000330.1:0-7400 GCA_963601995.1 bacterium
ATCATCATGATTGCCCACCGCTTAAAAACGGTAAGAAATGCAAATCAAATTGTGGTGATTGATAAAGGTCGGATTGTTCAGCAAGGTAGGCACGAAGAACTGATGTTAAAAGACGGCATTTACAAAAGATTTGTAGAAGCCAGAAGTCAGGCAGTCAGCTGGAAGATTGAAAAGTAAGTTCCCGACGAAACTGAGCGAGTGGACTCAAAACTAAATTCGGGGTGATAAAGTGATGTCATTCCGAAATAAGTTCGGAATGACAGGTTATTCGCTTTTTCTCGTAATTCAAAATCCAGCCGTCGCGAGTTTAAAAAGTAAACTCGTGCCGAACGCCTGATGATTTTATGAATGGAACTTAAAACGATGAGTCCCTGGTTAACTGAGTTTTTTTACAAACTCGCTTTATAAATATTGCAGACATCTTCAGGATAAAGTTTTTTCCAGCCGTTTATAAATCCATTCGCTCCGCAGGCTTTTTCTGCCATCATCTTAAAATTCTTATCGTCAATTCCTATTGCAGACAAAGAATTTTTTAACTCAAGCTGATTAAAGAAGAAATTTTTTAAGTATTCAATTCCTTCTTTTGCAACTTTAAGCTTATCTTCGTTCTTTGGAATTTCACAGACATTCACAGCAAAATCATAAAATTTTGGCAAAGTTCGTTCATCTAGCACGTATTCCATCCAATGTGGCGTTAAAATTGCGAGTCCTAAACCATGAGTAATATCGTAAACTCCGCTCAACTGATGTTCCATTGCATGACAGCTCCACGGATGTTTGCTGCAGCCGTAAATGTATCCGTTTATTGCCCAGCTTGAAGTCCACATTAAATTTGCCCGAGCCTCATAATTTTCTGGTTCTTTTAAAGCAATCGGTGCATATTTGATGACGGTTTTCATCATTCCTTCCATCTGTGTGTCCAGCATATATAAATCCTGATTAAAATTAAAATAAACTTCCATCAAATGACTAAGAATGTCTGCACTGCCGCAGGCTGTCTGATATTTTCCTACTGAATAAGTTAAAGTTGGGTCGCAGAACGATGCCGCAGGAAACAGTTTATCATTTATTAAGGCAAGCTTATCCTGACTTGCAGAATTATTTAAAACCGCAGTGTTATCCATTTCTGAACCAGTTGCTGAAATTGTAAGAACGCAGAGTAGGGGAAGTGAGTTTTCAACCGGGAGCTTTTTTGCAATAAAATCCCAGACATCAAAATCAACGCAGGAACCAATCGAAATAAATTTTGAAGCGTCCATTACAGAACCGCCGCCAACTGCCAGAATAACGTCAATTTTATTTTGTTTACATATTTCAATTCCTTTGCGCACTGATTCAACTTTTGGATTCGGCTCAATTCCTGAACATTCAAAAATTTCCATTCCAGATTCTTTTAAATATCCGCAGACTGAATCATAAACGCCAGTCTTTTTTATTGAACCGCCACCATAAACTAAAAGAATTTTTTTTCCATAAGATTTTGCGACATTTCCTAAATTTTCAAGCTGTCCTTTTCCAAAATAAATTTTTGTCGGAATGTGATATGTAAACATAAAACGCCTCCTGCTGTTATTCAGTTTTTGCTTGCTCTTTAGGCTTTATTTCTGAAATTAAATCTGGAAACTTAGTAATTAGCGCATGTTCTATCATATCAACGCAGCCGTCAATTCCAAGTCGTGCTGTATTCAGCGTTAAGTCGTAATTAACTGGATTTGTCCAATAATTTCCGCCTGTATAATATTCGTAATATTCTGCGCGGTATTTATCAGTCTCAGAAATTGAAATATCTGCGGTTTCTGCACTTACTCCCATTTGCTCCATAATTCTTGGACGGCAGAACGAACGTGGTGCTTCAATGTAAATGCTTAAAACCCTCTCCCGATCTTTTAAAATCCAGTCTGCCGCTTTTCCCACAATCACACTGCTTTCTGTATTTGCAAGCTCTTCTATAATCTGTCTTTCGTATTCATAAAGCTGATCATCACTTACAAATTTCTTCTTTTCAGGAGTTGCAACTGTGCGTCTTGGAAGTCCTCGCAGTAAAGATGTAATTCCCGACTGTTTCTGGTGAAGTTTTTCATTTACTTCTTCAAAAAGCTGGCGGTCAATTCCGCTTAACTGCGATGCCAGCGTTAAAATGCGGTTTTCGTAGCAGTGAATGCCCAAATCTTTTGCAACTGTTGAAGCAATTTCTTTTCCGCCCGAACCAAAACCTCTGGCAATTGTGATTGTATAATTTTCCATCTTATTCCTCCACAAAAAGTTAAACTAATCTTTTAGTCTTCCATATATCGCTTTAAGAATTCTTTCATTCTTGGCGTTTTTGGATTTGTAAAAATAACATTCGGCGAATCGTTTTCTACAATAAAACCTTGATCCATAAAAATTGTACGCGTTGAAACATCTTTTGCAAAAGCCATTTCATGAGTAACAATCATCATTGTTAAGCCTTCCTTTGCTAAATCTTTCATTACGTTTAAAACTTCTCCAACCATTTCCGGGTCAAGAGCACTGGTTGGTTCATCAAACAAAAGCATTTCCGGCTGCATTGTTAGAGCACGGGCAATTGCAACACGCTGCTTTTGTCCGCCAGAAAGCTGCGCCGGATGTGCGTTTATATAAGGAGCCATTCCGACTTTTCGCAAATATTTTATTGCAAGAAATTCAGCTTCATCTTTTTTCATTTTAAGAACTTTTGTTGTTCCTGCCATGCAATTCTGCAAAACCGTCATATTATTAAAAAGATTGAATGACTGGAAAACCATTCCAACTTTTGTGCGGAATTTTGCAAGTTCCTTTGAATTTGAACCAACTGTTTTTCCATTAAAGATGATTTTTCCACTAGTTTTTATTTCAAGTCCGTTTATGCACCTTAGCATTGTTGATTTTCCTGAACCGGACGGACCTATTATGCAGACAACTTCACCTTTGTTTACGGTAAAATCCAAATCCTTTAAAACTTCGTGATTTCCAAATCTTTTTACAAGATGTTCAACCTTTAAAATTGGTTCACAGGTTTTAGTTTCTTTTTCTTCCATAAAAAAAGCTCCTGTTTATTCAGCTGTTCCGCTCATATATTCAACAGCCAGTTCATAATCCTTTTGTTGAAAAGCCTTTTTTTCTACAACTTTAAGAATCTTTGTAAAGACTGTACAAATGATAAAATAGAAAATTGCACAAATGATATAAGATTCAAAGTAACGGTAATAAATTCCGGCCGCACTCTTTGTTGCAAAATAAAGTTCATAAACACCAATAACATTCAAAACTGATGTCATTTTTAAGTTTGTTAAAAACTGATTGACCATTTCCGGAACAATATTTCTGAATGCCTGCGGAAGAATTACTGCAAACATAGTTTTTGTGTGGCTCATTCCAAGTGCAAATCCGCCTTCCATTTGTCCCTTGTCAATAGAAATAATTCCGCCGCGAACAGTTTCTGCCATATAAGCTCCTGTGTTTAACATTAGAACTATTAAAGAAGCTATGAATGGTGAAATATTAAGTCCTGCATTTTTTAATCCGTAATAAAAAACCATCGCCTGAACCATCATTGGAGTTCCGCGGAAAATTGCGACAAAAACAGAACACAATGGTTTTAAAACAGTAAAACCTATTTTATGAGCCAGATTGTCGCCTTTTGAAACCGGTGTTGCCTGAACCAACCCAATGGCAAATCCTAAAATATAACCAAGAATTGTGCCGATGATTGCTATTTCCAGCGTAAGAACTGTACCTTTTAAAAAGTAGTTCCAGTAATTTTTAAAGATAAACCAAACCCAATAAAAAAGTCCTTTATCGTTCATAAAGACTCCCTTTTTTTAGAAACAGACTTGTGCCGCAAAATTTGTTCACTAAGCAAACCTTACGACACAGGATTTTTTTTAGTTGCTCAATGGCTGCGTTTCAATAGCCAATTTCATATATTTGTCCATAAGTTCCTGATTCCAGCCAATTGCGTGCATAGCCTTTGTTAAAGCTTCTACTGCAACAGTATTTCCTTCAATTACAGAAGGCGTACAAGTATCAGAAGCACCTTCCGGTGTTACAAAGTCATAGCCTTTTTCAAGCTGACAGATAACAACATTTGGATTTGAAAGACATCCTGAATAAGCTGTTGGCCAGTCCATTACACCGCAGTCAACATCGCCCATTGCAACCTTCATAATTACTTCCGTGCAGGTATCTGGATAAGGAAGAATTATAGGATCAGGAACCTGATTTATGTAAGCAGGCCAGTTAGTGTTAATCTGAGTTGTAAATTTTAAGCCCTTAAACTGTTCAAGCCTTGTATATTTTTCGTAAGGACTGCCTTTCTTTACAACAATAACATTAAATCTGTTGTAGTAAGGATCAATGTAATCAAGAAAAGTATCCCGTTCTTCAGAATAAATGCTTCCTGATTCAACAAGATCATAATCGCCTGCCTTTAAGCCCATCCAAATTGAAGACCAGTCATTTTTGTGAATTTCCAAAGAAAGTCCCATTTCATCAGCAAGCAATTTTGAAAAAATCACATCATAACCGTAAGTGTAATCCGCAGAACCATAAATCGGCTCGGCAGTTAACTCAGGATGACCTGGAATTGATTTTGTAGGCTGAGTCCAGTTGAACGGAGCATAGGCACATTCAATTCCAACTTTTAAAACTCCCTTTACTTGATTTGCAAATTCCGCATATTCAGGCTTTCCTGTGTATACATAAGAACTTACTTCCTTTTTTTTGCTGCAGGAATTTAGTGCAAAAGCCATACAAATAACTTCCATAAAAAAAATAAAATTTCTGACTGCCTTTTTCATAGCTCACCTCTCTTTTGTAAAAAATAAAAAGGCGTCAAAAGAAAATCCAAAAGTTCATATCGCTTTTAGAATCCTTTTAACGCCTTTGTTAAAACTGATGATAATAATTAATTTTTTTAGTGAATTGTAAAAACTCGAAGTAAATTTTTATTTTTTTGAATTACTTACAATCAACAATCTTTGCTTTATATGAACTTTTTTTTACTTGATTTATATATTCTTTTGGCGAAACTCCTGCAAATTCCTTGAATGAATGAACAAAATGACTTTGATCATAAAAATCAAATCTGGTAAAAAAATCTGAAAATGAATCAATGCTTGAGCGGTTCATCTCATTTATGATTGTGTGCATTTTTACGTTTTTGCAGAATTGCTTTGCACTGCATCCCAAAAATGTTTCAAACAAAAGGTTTATGTAGCGTGAAGAATATCCTGTGCGGTCAACCAATTCACTGATTTTCAGCAAACCGTCTTTTTTTACAATCAAATTTACCATTTGAAAAAACAGATGCTTTTGCCCGCTTTCAGTTGTTTTTAGCCAGTTTCTGTATTCTTCCATAAAAGTGCACATTCTGTTTGTAAAAGTTTCCTGTTCAGACATTTTTTCTGAAAGATTTGTTAGAATATCAAAATTCTGCAAACTGATTCTTTGACCAACCAAATCTTTTACTTCCTGATTTTCAAAAAAAGGGTTTGCTCCCGGCTGAAATCTTATTCCAAAATAATCGCAGTTTTCCTTTAACCCTAAAGTCTGAAGTTTTCCAGAATTTCCGATTATAAAAGAATTCATATTGTTACCAGAATATTCAAACAGAATGTTAGAACAGCTGTCTTCTAAAAATGGAACTTTTTTTTCATTATCAGTCTGAAAACTGTAAAAATGAGAAATTCCAAAGTCAGCCACAATTTTCTGATAAAATTTTTCTGTTTTCATAACCAGATATGACTGAATTGTATGAATATGCAGTTTTTCATCTTTCATAATTCACCTCCTTGAACTTACGGATTTCGCGGATAAAAAAAAAGACGCCAAAACTTCCGTTTTGACGTCTTTGCCATATCTTTCTTAAGATTAGCGAATGGGATTTTTTTTGTCAATATTTATCAATAAGCAAAAAATGTGTAAAAAATTACAGAGCAGGCTTAAATCTGTTGTAACGCAAGGTGCTTATGTCCGCAGGGCAAGTTCCTGTACAAATTAATTCTGCAATATTAAAAGCTGCACTCGGACCAATTCCAAATCCGTGTCCTGAAAAACTGCATTCAACGTAAAGCCCCGGAACTTCATCAACTTTGCTTACCGTGCAAACACCATCGCTCGCCAAATCTTCATAGCCAGCCCAGGAACGTACAATTTTTGCATTTGCAAGGCGCGGAAAATATCCAAGAATTCCTCTTGCGCACGCACTTGTAAAATCAGCGGTACTCGGCGGATATTCGTTGCATTCAAATTCCGGGTTCGCATAATCTTCGTATCCATCGTGTCCGCCAAAAACAAAGGAACCATGCTTTGTCTGATGTCCGTAAAAATCAGCCATTGCAGTTCCAAGCATCTGCTTGAACATCTGCGGCTGGGCTTCCGTTACAAGACACTGCAGTCTCTTTTTTTTCATCGGAATCGTAATTCCCACTGTATTCAAAATCGGGTTGCTTTCGTAACCTGCGGCAACAACAACATTTTCCGCCTCAAAGAACTGACCTTCAGCTTCAACGCCGCAAACTTTTCCAGCCTTTACAACAATCTTAGAAACAGGCGCTCCTGTTATAAAATCAGCCCCAAGTTTTCTTGCGCATTTATAAAAACCCAAAGTTGTAGTAAGAGGATTCGCATGACCGTCTGTTGGACACCAGGAAGCACCAACAACCGCATCGCTCATATACGGATTAATTTTTTTTACTTCCTCAGCATTAATCATCTTTACATCAACACCGCATTTTACCGCATTGTCCGCAAGCTTCTGCAAAATCTTTAAATGCTCTTCAGTTTTTCCAAGCCTGAGATTTCCTTCCTGAGTATATTCTGTGTCAACGCCAAGTTCCTCACTCAATCCAGGCCAGATATTTTTTACGCCCCAAACCATAAGCGGCAGCTCTTTTACATTTCGTCCGGACTGACGAACTCCTCCACCATTTCTAGAAGAACCGCCATTTCCAATATAATCGCTTGCCTCCAGAACAATTACACTTTTTCCTTTTTTGGCAAGATAATACGCTGTTGCATTTCCAACAATTCCAGCCCCAATAACAATTACATCAGCCTTTGTTTTCATATTACAATACCTCGCTTGCTAAAGTGTGCATTTCTGTTGGTCTAATCGGACCTCTGCTTGTTGCAGGATTTACAACAGCCGGGCTTACTTTTTGTTCAGCGGCAACAATTCCTTTTACAAGTTTTGAACAGGTCTGTCCCTGACAAAGTCCCATTCCGGCACGCAAATATCGCCTTATTTCCTGCATTGTAAACATTCCATCGTGAACAGCCCTGCGGATTTCACCTTTTGTTATTTCTTCACAGCGACAAATCACCAGATCATCATCTGGACCTGGAACAAATTCTCCAATATCTCTTGATCTATCGTTCATCATTTTCTCCTTCTATCC
>CAVCIJ010000331.1:0-7144 GCA_963601995.1 bacterium
GATTGATATGTGGGGCGTAGGCACAAATATGGTTACTGGAGGAACAGAATCAAGTTTCAGCGGCGTTTACAAACTTGCGGCTAAAAAAGATGAAAATGGAAACTTTGTTCCCACAATGAAATTTTCAGATAATCCTGCAAAAAATACAAATCCTGGAATAAAAAATGTTTTTAGACTTTACGACCAGAATAAAATGGCGAGGGCAGATATTCTGGCACTCGACGGAGAAATCATCGAAGAAAACAAGGAATATTGTTTTTACCACACGATGATTGACTACAGGCAGTTTAAATTTAAAGCCCAGAGCGTAAAACCACTGCTCAAAAAACGTATTGAATGTGGAAAAAGACTTGGAGAAAATCTTTCAGAAAAAGAAAGGCTTTTAAAAAGCAGAAAAAAAATGCTTGAAGAAATTGAAACTTTAGATTCCTCTTACAAAAGAATTTTAAATCCGCACATTTACAAGGTTTCCATCAGCGAAAATTTAAAAAATTTAAAAAGTGATTTTATAAAGGCTCTTTTAAAAGATAATTTTTAAAATTTTTTAAAGCACACTTTATTTCTTACGGCCGGCCTTCCAGCCTTCGCTAATCGCTCATTCCCGCGCTCCGCGCGGGAACTTCGGGCTTCCACGCACGGGCTAAGTTTTTTTTCCACCCAAAACTTTTTTTCTTCAAGCCAAATTTTCGTGGTGCATCATATATTTTCCTTTTGCAGTATGAATAAGTTCAAAACCAATATATCCTGACCTTTTTAAAAATTTCCGCAAATCATTTATGTAAGCATAAAGAGAATCTATTTTTTGACCAACAGAATCCTTCCACATAAAATCCATAATTTCGCCGGCACTCACTTCCTTTTCAAAATGTTTCATAAAAAACTCAAGAAGTTTGAATCTTGAAGTACACAAATCGTTTTGCAGCATATCAAATTTTTTGGATTCCCTAATTTTTTTTAATTTTCCATATGGACTGCAAATCACAGAAATTTGATTTTCCACTTTAGGATTACGAAAAAAATATTCAAGTTTTAAAAAAATTTCTGAAATTTCCTGAAATTTCCAGGATTCAAGAGAAGCAGCACAGTAAGCGTAAATTTTTGAAAGCCAGAAAGCAGCTCTTTTTGTTTTTTTGGGAAAGGGATCGTTGTAAAGGCAAAGGGGAATAATTTTTTCATTAAAAGAAAATGCAGTATAAGGATTTACGGCATCGCTTTGAAAAAATGAAGAATCCGCAAGAATCAAAAAAGGCACATTTGAATTTTTCTGGCAGCAATTCTTCTTTAATTCAAAAACCGATGTAAAAAGCAAAAAAGAACATTTTGAATTACAGGAAAATCTTGCAGCCTTTTCCAAAATTTTTTTCTGATTTTCCCTTGTTAAAATAATAACTTTCATAAATTTTTTCCTTTTTTAAATTTTTAAAATCTATTTTTTATTTTTTTTTAATTCAGAGTTTATAAAAAGTTCATCCTGGTACCAGTCCAGCAAGAGACTAAAATATTCGTCTTCGTACCCATCGCAGACTGCACGAATTTTATATACGGTGCCAGTTTGTAAAGAAGATGGTTCAACACTTTTTAAGTTCTGCCACTTGTTTCCTAAAAGAATTTTAAATTCAGTTTTTTCACTCAAAGATTTTCCGCTTTCACTGTCAAATGAATTTGCATGAATTTTTAAAGTTCTTTTCGCGTTTTTTAAAAAATCAAGTTCAAGCAAAAGCTTTTTCTTTTCAAGTTTAAAACTGCACCAATAAACATAAGGTCCTTCAGCAACTTTAAGTCTGTATTCACCAGGACGCAAATAAACAGCCTTTGTAACATAAGTAATATTTTTTCCCTGAACAAAATCTTTTTTTGAAACAGAAAAAACTCTGCGGCTTCCTGTAATTTCAGGAATATTCTTATTATCATTTTCAAAGAAAAACGCTCTTGCAGGCAAATCAGCATCTATGCTTGCAGTTGAAGGAATTTCCATTTTTAAGACAACCGGCGTGTACCAATGACGAAGCACTGTCATATAAAAAAAACCTTCTTTCCACGCAAAAAAAACAAGAAATACAAATGCAAGAGACGCAAGAATTCCTAAAAACGCATTTCTCGCAGGATGTTTTTTTGGCTGATAAACAGGAAGTTTTATCTGATTTTGAGAAAGAATCAGTTTTGCAAGTCCAACTCGAACTAAATGAGTATCATACTTTTTCAGATATTTTTTTATCTGTTTTATAACACTCTCAATCGACTGATAGCGCCGCTTAGGATTCGGATTCATCATTTTTTTTATAATGCGACGGGCAACAAACGGAATATTTTTATCAAGTTTCTGCGGAGGAATGTATTTACCTTTTTTTATCTTTGCGATTGTTTCCGGTGCCATATCTCCTGCATAAGGCTTTGTTCCCGTAAGCATTTCATAAAGCATAACGCCCATAGAATAAATGTCTGCCCTTTTATCAACCGAACTTGAATCAGCAAGCTGCTCAGGACTCATATAAGCCGGAGTTCCAAGTGCAATTCCAGACTGAGTTATATCTTTTTGTATAGAAGTCAAATTCTGGCTTTTGCTAAGAATACCATCATTTATTTTTGATGACTCTATTTCATCTTCTTTCTCTTCAGAAGCAATTCCAAAATCAGCAAGTTTTACTTCAGCACGTTTTGAAATTAAAATATTTCCAGGCTTAATGTCGCGGTGAACAATTCCCTTTTGATGAGCCATTTTTAGTCCATAGCAAGCGTCAAGAAAAATCAGAAGGGCAAGTTGCGGCGGAAGTGAAATTTGCTTTTCAATAAGTTTATCTAAAGACATTCCATCTACAAATTCAAGAACAATATAATCAGAGCGACCTTCAGAAAAATAATCAAACATCCGCACAATATACGGACTTGAAAGATCAAGAAGAATTCTAGCTTCTCTTTTAAATCTCTCGCGGATTGTTGAGCTGCTGTTTTTAAGCATAAGTTTTTTTATAATTACTTCGCGCCTTAAAGAAGGATGAACCGCCTTGTAAACAGTTCCCATTCCACCAACCGCAACCACAGAGATTATCTTGTATTTTCCAATAGACTCAGGAACAAGAGCCATAATTTCTCCCATAAAAAATTCAAAAAATTACTTTAATATTTATCTGAATTTTTAAAGCACATTCTCAACAAAGTAAGAATATGCAGTTAATACGTCACACAAAGCCACGCTTTTTTACTAAAATCTTTGATACTGCTGCTTTTAAAGTATTTTTTTTGGCCTCAAAATAAAATTTTCAACTCAAATTTTTTAACTAAAAGCCACAACATTCTAGCAGACTTTTATTCATTCTGTAAAACACAAAAAATATCTGTTTCAGGATTAAATTTTTTTCCAGGAACACAAAACGCAACATTCTTTTTATTAGGATTATGAATCTGAATGTAAGTGCCGTTTTGCCGCAAATCGTAATTTTCTTTTACAGGTCTGTGTCCGCCAATGTAAAAAAAATTTTCTTTTTGACTTTCAGAATTTTTTTTGCCCATAAGTTTTCTAAAAGTTTCCCAGCAGGTATTTGAACTTACGTCGCTGTTTGCAGTCCAGGTAAGACCACTCACAACATCATCATATTTTGCGGCGTTTACAATCTGCTCGCGTGTAAAAACTTTTGCCGGCTCAGCGTGACTTATGCAGAAATTTTTAAACAGGGCAAAAAGCGGCAAAGATTTTTCCCAAATTGAAATCAAATGCAAAACAGCATCGCCATAAAAATGCTGCAGAAATTTATAGCACATACTTCCTTCAAGAACAAATTTTCTAAAAGAAAAATTTCCGTGAGAGTTTTCATTCAGAACATTTTCATGATTTCCTTTTAAAAAATGAAAATCTTCAGTAAAAAGATTTTTTAGTTCCATAACAATCATCATTGTAGAAATATTTTCCTTCATTTCTTCGCGCATTGCTTCTCCGTCAAAAATTCCATTTGTATAGTCGGAAAAGGCTTTTTGCCAGCGCTCAGCCGCTCTTGATTCAGCATGAACTCCATCACCAACGCAAACAATCTTTACAAGAGATTTATTCAACGCAGTCAAAACACTTATTTTTTCACCAATCAAATTTTCAAGGTTAAAATTCAAAACTTCAATTAAAAAATCAGTTCTGCCATGCAAATCTGGAACTACAATCACAGGCTTAGTTTCAAGAGAAAAATCTAAAAGTCCGCCGCAATTTTCTTCAGAATTTCTTGGACGATAGGAAGAATTTTCGTTTTCAAGGGAATTTATAGACTCATCAAGAAAAGACAAAAATTCATCTTCACCAGGAAATTCAAAATCACTTATGCTAAGACTAAATTTTTTTTGCAGGGTAAAAAGTTCATTTTCAGTTAAAAGCACAGAATTTTACCCCATTATCAAACTGGTCGAACCGATTGTAAGTTTATCTCCAGGATTAAGCCGAACATATTTATCAGAAGGAATTCTGTGTCCGTTTAAAAAAGTTCCGTTTGTAGAATTTTCGTCCTTTAAAAAATAAGCATCGCGGATTTTCTGAATAAGACAGTGATGACGGCTTGCAAGTTTATTGTCAATTACAATATCATTATCAAGCTCACGTCCGATTGTGATTTTTGCAACAAGCTGAATTTTTTTCTTATTAAAAACAAGATAAGAAACCTGCTGAGCCTCGCCTATTCTGTCTAAATGCTGACCAAGTGGACTTGTGTTTACAATAGTTGTGTCTGCCATAAAAATCTCCGTAATTTATGTTTAAACCGTTTCTAAAAAAATTAAATTCTTAGAAGCACTTTTTATAAAAAATTTCGCTGTAAAGAACATCTTAAAAAAAATTTTTCTTTTTTAAGAAAGCAATTTCTGTTCATCCGATTTTTTTTCATCAGATTTTTTTTCAGCCTGTTTTTTTGCCTTTTTCCTAGATTTATCTTTTTCTTTTTCAGCAGGAATCAGGGACGAAAAGAAATTCTGCGAGTTCTTTTTAATTTCCTTATCTACATTGTTTTTTACAGAACTTGCAAAAAGTTTCATCACATTGTTCACAAGTTTTCTTGTATTTTTGTCAAGATTCCTTAACCCCTGCAAAACCTTATATAAATTTTCAATCATATTGCTCTGAAAATTTGTAAGAGTTTTTGATTCCGTTTCTAAAAGAACTTTAAAAATGCTGTTCACAAAAACCCTTCTGTCTCCTTCCTTTACATTAAGAATCCACTCGTTTACAGTTCTGTTCAAAAATTTACTTTCTTCAGTTGTATCTGCAAGTTCAAGAAAATGCCTTCCTTCAACATGCCAGTGAAGCGGATCATGCTCGTAAATTCCCTTACCTTCACTTTGAACAACCACAGAAGGCGTATCGTGCCAGAAAAGAGCACCCACAATCGAAAGTGAAGGAACATAAGTTTTTATTTTATCCTTTATATTTTTGTAAGAATCATCATCAAAAAAAGTCTTGTAAAATCCAGGCCCGTCAAAATTATAAATTGCTTCAATTCTTTTCTGAAACTTAGGTTTTGCAAATTTCGCCGCATAAATCGCAATATTTCCACCCTTAGAATGACCTGCAATATACAAAGTACCACGCAGTTTTTTTGCAGCCTCGTCAAAATATTTTACCGCATCACGCTGAGACGGAAGTTCAGCCATATAAGCAAGATTAAAATCCTCTTTCCAGCCGACTAAATTATTATCAGTTCCACGAAAAGTCACGCAGTTCCACTTTGCTTCATCACAAATAAAACTCACAGAAGAAAACTGCTCTTCGTTTTCAAAATCCAGAATGTCAGTAAAAGCGCAGATTTTTAAACTGCCAAAGCGCCTTGTTTTTCCAGCAAGCAAAAGAGTTTCAACCGCAAAGGGATCCACATTTTCAGTTTCAGCCTTTCTTTCTTCAAAATCATCCGCATTTTCAAAAGCAAGCGCCGCATCCCTTAGCAAAACAGGATTTTTAAATTCAGTATCAACAATTCCCGAAAATCTCAGGTATGACAAAGTGCTCAAAATCAAAAAATCAACTTCGTTCACTTCGCTTTGATTAAAACTAATGTCGCCGCGCCACTTCATATAGTCAAGAATGTTCGCCATTTAATCTCCTAACTCATTTTTTTGGAGCATACAAAACTTCTTGCGTCCGGGCTTTCAGGGCTTCGCTAACCGCTCCGGTATTTTTGCAAAGTTTTGCAAAAATACTTGCCTTACGGCAACCCTTACAGTCCGGGCTAAATTTTTTTTTCGCCAAAAAAATCTAACTCAAGTCTTTTCAATTTTAGTCATCGAAAAGTTTTTTTTAGTCAGTTTATTTTAACACAAAAACTTTCACTTGTGATAGAATTGCACAGAACTTTGAATTTTTATCTGGAGGAAAAATGGAAATCAAGGATTTAGAAAGAACTCTTTCAGCAAACGAATATCCGGGAAGAGGAATCATTGCAGGACGCTCCGCAGACTCAAAATATGCAGTTGCAGCCTATTGGATTATGGGACGCAGCGAAAACAGCCGCAACAGAATTTTTGTTCAGGAAGGGGAAAATTTAAAAACTCAGGCCTTTGATCCTGCAAAACTAGTTGATCCAAGCCTGATTATTTATTCGCCGGTGCGTGTTTACAAAAACCACACAATCGTAACAAACGGAGATCAAACCGACACAATTTATTCAGGTTTTGAAAAAGGTCTTTCATTTTCAGAATCACTAAAAAGCCGCAGATTCGAGCCAGATTCTCCAAATTTCACTCCAAGAATAAGCGCAGTTCTTCTTGTTCAAAACAAAGACTATTCTCTTGAACTTTCAATTTTAAAAAGTGACGGCGGAAACGACGCTTCCTGCAACAGATTTACATTCACTTATGAAAATCCGCAGCCTGGAATCGGACGCTACATTCACACTTATCAGGGAAACGGAAATCCGCTTCCAAGTTTTGAAGGAGAACCAGAAGTTTTGCTTCTTGAAGGCAACATTGATGAGTTGAGCGAAAAAATCTGGAAAAATTTAAATGAGGCAAACAAGGTTTCTCTTTTTGTGCGTTTCATTGAAATTGAAACTGGAAAAACGCAAAGTAGAATTATAAACAAATGGCAGTCTCAGTAAGAAAAAATTTTTAAATTACAATTTTTAAAAATTTCCTAAATGAAACCTTTTAAATAAAAAAATGTCATTTCTAAAAACATCAAAAG
>CAVCIJ010000332.1:0-4040 GCA_963601995.1 bacterium
AATAAAGTATGCAAAGAAAAAAAGAATTCCTAAAAAAACTTTAAGGTCATTTTTTTGATTTTAAAATCCGCTTTTACAGAAAATAAAACTTTTCATCAAAAGATGACCTTAAAAAATCTAGTGTAAATTCTGTACAAGTTTTTGCTGCTCAAAAATGTCTGATTTATCTGAAGAATTTTCCTGTTCAGCAGGAACAAAGTACACTAGCTTTTTCTGACGGGGCTTTTTATTTTTCAGCTTAACGCCTTTTTCAAGAAGAATTTTTCTTACGGCAAAATCAAGTTCAGTACGCTGAGGATTCATTGGCAATATAAAATTCCTACATCTTGACCAGGTGTTTTTATAAAGTTCACCTGAAATTCCGTGAGACTGCGCCCTGCTTTCAATATTCCAGTCAGTAAGGCTTTCTACAAAATCTTTTAAAATAAAATAAAGTTTTTCGCCAAGCCTTGCATTTTTATCGCTTCGTGTAAGTTCATCAAGCAAAGAAAGATTATTTAAATATGACTGAACAAATTTTTTGTCTTCAAGCATAAGATTTGCTGCTGCCGGCTGAAGATAAATATATAAATCTGTATCCAAAGCGGCATTTACAATCTGTCTTGAATATCCAGAATTCAAAATCTTTAAAAGCTCATCTGTAAGGCGTGAAGGACTTACAGGTGAAAGAAGAGGTGCTGAATGAATTATCTTTTTTTTGAGTTTGTGAGGAATTTTACATCCGGTTGTAACGCTGTACTTTATGGCTCTAAGCATTCTGACTGGATCTTCTACAAAAATTCTATCAAGAGGAATTATACTTCGCAAAACTTTTTTACGTATATCTTCAACTCCGTTTACGTAATCAATAACAAGTTCATTTATTGGATCGTAGTAAAGTGCATTTATAGAAAAATCGCGGCGCTGAACATCTTCATCAATGGTTCCAAAAGAATTTCCCACAGAACCGTCAGCAATAGAACGAAATGTAGAGGTTTCAAAAATCTTGTTTCCAAAGAAAATATGCACCAGGCGGAATCTTTTTCCTATAATCCTTGAATTGCGGAATATTTTTTTTATTTTGCTTGGAGTCGCATCGCTTACAATGTCAAAATCTTTTGGCGTTTTGCCTACAATTAAATCGCGGACTGCTCCGCCCACAATATAAGCTTCAAATCCATGATCCTTGAGTTTTTTTACAATGAAAACTGCATCAGAATCAATTTGACTTAGAGGAATTTTATGTTCATTTTTTGTATAAACAAGGGCTTTTTTTACAGTCCTCCCCTTGCTATCTGTTCCATACCGAATTAACACAATGCACCTATTCTATTATTGAGAGCAAGTCAAGTCAATTGCATATATGATTAAAAAATTAAAAGCGGCATCGTATTCTTACAACACCGCTTTTTATGATTTTACGCTTTCTGATGTCTAAAAAGATTGTATTTTTTAGAAAAAATTTTAATGAGATTCAAGCCATGAAAGTACATCAACAATAACTTCATCTTTGTTTGTTTCATTAAAAAGTTCGTGCCGTGCACCGTCATAAAGTTTTAGTTTTACATCTTTTACGCCATTGTCAGTATAAATATTAAAAAGATTTGTTACAGTTTTTCCATAATCGCCTACAGGATCTTCTTTTCCGGCAATAAAGAAAACCGGAAGATTTTCTGGAACCTGAGCCATATGATTTTTTTTGTGAATCCAGCAAAGACCTGTAAAAAGATCACAAAAAAATCCGCTTGTGCAGACCATTCCACAAAGAGGATCTGCTACATACTTTTCAACATTTTCCTTGCTGCGACTAAGCCAGGCAAAACTGGAAAATTTGTCATCAATTCTTTTGTTATATGAACCGAATGCAAGACGGTCAATAAATTTACTGGTATGCTTCTTTCCGCAGAAAAAATTGCTCAAAGTTGCAATAAATTTAGCAAAGCCTGTAACCGCAAGACGAGGACCTGCACTTCCACAAATAATAACTCCGTCAAGACAATTGCCGTATTTTTCAATAAAACACTGAGTTACAAAAGAACCAAAACTGTGTCCCAAAAGATAAAGTTTTTTTCCAGGATATCTTTTTCGAAGCAAAAGTGCTTCCTCGTGAATATCATCCACAACCCTAAAAAAGCCGTCTTTATCAGCAAGGTAAGCAAGCTGACCAGTTCCATTTTCCTGTGCTAAAAGTCCTGTTTCTCCGTGACCTCTGTGATCTTCCGCGTAAAGAGCGTATCCTTTTTTCGTAAGATGAGAAGCTAAATCTTCGTAGCGGGTTGCATGCTCAACCATTCCGTGACTCAAAAGAACCACAGCCTTAATTTCATCATCAGGAAGCCAATGGTGCAGAACAACAATATTATTGTCAGACATTGTAATTTTTTCTGATTCGTATTTCATAAATTCTCCTATAAAAATCAATAGTAAAACTTCAATTTTAGAATTGACTTTTTTAACACATTCACAATGAAATGAGAATATGCAATAGATGATAAAGTTTGCAACGAAACTTTAAAAGTTAAAAGCTGACGGTATTTTCGACTGTTTTTAACTTTTTTTTATTAAATTCTACCCTTTAATTCTAGCATAAAAATTCTTTTTTTTAGATTTTTTTTTAATTTTTTTGTTTAAGATACGATTTCAAATAAGAAAAAAAAATTTTATTTTCATCAAAAAAGATTTTATTTGTTAAGTAATGCTTTTTTGCAACGCAGAAAATTTCATCACTAAGCGGCGCGGCGTGTGATGAAGAAGATGACTTCTTAAGCACTGGAATTTTTCGTTAAAAACTACGCTTTTTGTTAACTCACAATTTTTCTTTATCAGAACATCTTTTCAGGTTTTCGCTGTTTATCATAAACTTATGGAAATTTTAAGTAATTTTTGCTAAAATTTAGGAATGTCAAGCTACGAAATTACTGCACAAAAAATGGTTTCCGGAGGAGACTGCATTTCCAAAATAAACGGAAAAACAGTTTTTGTTTCATACGCAATTCCCGGAGAAAAACTTGAAGTTGAAATAGTAAAAGAATTCCGCGATTACAGTCAGGCAAAAATTTTAAAGATTTTAGAAGCGTCTCCTTACAGAACAAAGGCTTTTTGTCCTTTTTATATGCAGTGCGGCGGTTGCAATATGCAGCATATTTCAGAAGACTTTCAAAGAGAACTCAGAAAATCAATTTTAAAAGACGCATTCAGTCGCGAAGGAATTATTCTTGACTCTGAAAAAATTGACGTTATTTATGGAAACTCCATTTCTTACCGCTGCCGCTTTCAATTTCATAACGGCGGACTTATGGAAAAAGGAACAAATAAAATAATTCCAATACAAAACTGTCCGTGTGCAAACAAAGAAATAAATCACTATCTTGAAGAAGTTCCTTTTGAAAAAAGACCTGAAGGTCGAATTCAAATTTTCGGCAGTGAAAAAATAACTTCAATTCCAGACGGATTTGACAAAATTATTATAGCAAAGGAAACTGAACTTCAAAGGCAAAGCAAAAAAGCTTCATCACAACCTGCCATATCAAAAAAGAAATTTAAAAATCAAAAAAAGATACGTCCAATGTACTTAGGTTCAAACGGAGATTCAGAAAATTCCTGTACAGTACAAATTTGCCAGAAAGAAATTTCTTTTGATGTGCAGGGATTTTTTCAGTCAAACCTTGAAGTCCTCGAAAAAACAATTCCTGTTGCAATAGAAGGCATTAAGGGAAAAAACGCTCTTGACATGTATTGTGGCTGCGGAACTTTTTCAAAATTTCTTGGTAACAAATTTAAAAAACTCTGCCTCGTAGAACACAATAAGTCAGCCTTAGTTTACGCAGAAAAAAATCTTTTTCAGATTCCGCACGAAAGCTTTGGTTTAAGCGGAGAAGTCTGGGCAAAATATCATTCAGAAAATTATGTAAAAAACAACGGAAATTTCGATGCGCTTGTAATTGATCCTCCACGCAGCGGCATGGAAAGAGAAGTAAAATCATGGATTGCATCTTCTGGAATTCCAAAAATCCGTAGTTTTAGTTGTGATATTCCCACTCACGCAAGAGACATAAAATTTC
>CAVCIJ010000333.1:0-2133 GCA_963601995.1 bacterium
TCCTTAATGCGCTCAAAAATAATTACGTTAGCATCAACGGCCATTCCAATTGTAAGGATAATACCTGCGATTGTAGGTAAGGTTACAGTAAGATTAAATGCACTCAAAATACTAACCATAATATAAAGGTTAAGAATCTGAGTAACGCAGGCATTAAAACCAGCTCCGTGATACCAGATAACCATAAATACCATAATTGCAAGCAAACCTACGCTGATTGCCAGAATTCCCTGACGAATAGCAGTATCTCCTAAAGCAGCACCAATAACCTGCTGACTTTCTACAGTAAGAGGAACATCAAGCCATGCTGTCTGCAAAACCTTGCGCAAATTCTGTGCTTCCTGCTGACCAAATCCTGTAATTGCAACACGTCCGCCAGTAATAGCATCCTGAATGCGTGCATTTGACTTGATTTTATTGTCGCTTACGATACAGAGATTTTCACCAACGTGAGCACCTGTAAACTCGCCAAAAATCTGAGCACCTTCTGAATCAAGAACAAATGTAACCTGAGGACGGCCAGTCAAATCTTCAGATGTAACATCCGCTGATTTTATGTGCTTTCCGTCAAGAGCAACTTCTTTTTTTACAACAAGATAACCTTCTCTTTGATCAAGTCCGTAAGCATCAGTTGTGTAGTAACCCAAAACTTCGTCATCTTCAGGAATAATTGAAGAATCAATCAAGCGTCCCTGAGAATCAAATGTTGAAGAAAGATGATTTTGATAGTAGATATTGAAATTATTTGTAGCTTCAGAATCAACAAGTCTGAAATTTAAAATTCCGCGTCCCTGAATAATCGAGTTAATCTGACCAACTTCAGCACTGCCTGGAAGTTCAATATAAATTCTGTCTTCACCCTGCTGTCTGATTGTAGGAGAAGAAAGTCCAAAGCGGTCAATGCGGCTTGTAAGAGTTTCAATTGCCTGAGTCATTGCGTCAGATTTTAAAGTTACTGCGTCAAAATCACCTTCCTGATTTGCAATAACTGCATCAAGATCAGCCTTAACAACAACACTCATTCCACCCGAAAGATCAAGACCAAGTTTTACTGAATTGTTGAAATTCTTTTTGTTTTTAAGAATTGCACTGCGGTACTTTGATTCAAACGCGTTTGTAAGTTCAAGCTGTGAAGAAAAAGAAGACATAACATCTTTTAATGTAAGAGGATTAGGAACTTTTTCTCCAGATTCCTTGTAATTTTTCTTCGCAATTTTAGTAAGCCAGTTAAGATCCTTTGGAACAGACTGATTTGGATCTGCTTTTACAGAATCAATAAGAGCATCTACGCTCAAAGCAGCCTGAACCATAGAATAATCTCTTATAGATTCAAGCGAACTTAATGCCAATGCCTTCTCTTCTTTTGAAGTGCGTCCATACCAGCTGATTGTTGGCCATAAAAACGCAAAACAAACTGCAAGAACAGCAAGAATAATAACGAGACGAGTTCTCTTATTCATCTTTTTTATCTCCAGATTCTACCTTTTCAGCAGAATTAGATTCACTTTGAGCAGATTCAACTTTTGCACTTTCATCCGCACCTGCATCTTTCTGAGATTCTTCAGAAGCTTTTTCTGAATCAGCAGATTCTTTTTCATCTTTTATTTGAGATGCAGCCTTTTTCTTAAAGCCAAAAAGTCCCTTCTTTTTTTCTGTAGCTTCAGTTGCAGCAGGCTTATCTGAAACAACAGTAGAAATTGCAGTTCTGTTGAATTCAATTTTGGTTCCATCTTCAACCTTAATAACAACAGTCTGTTCCTTTGTTTGAGCAACAACTCCATGAATTCCGCCAATTGTGATAACCTTGTCGCCTTTTTTGAGGGCATCAAGCATTTTTTGAGTTTCCTTTTGTTTTTTATTCTGCGGACGAATCATGAAAAAATACATGATTACAACAATCAGAATCAGAGGAATGAGCATTCCGAGTCCGCCGCCAGTTGCTGCTGCTCCAGCATCGGTAGTTTGAAGCAAAAATGTTGTAAATGACATAAACTTTCCTTCCTTAAAGTTTTAAAATAATGATTTAGATTAACATTATTTTTTTATAACTTCAAGAAAAATCAGACTTTGCGGATTGTATTTTACTTTTTGAAGTGAAGTTTTGTCTGCAAAAAAAATTTAATTGTTTTTTAA
>CAVCIJ010000334.1:0-17084 GCA_963601995.1 bacterium
ACCGCTTTGAGCGGTTCACTTTTCAAGCCACCACCTTTGGTGGTGTTTAATGACTCATCCGGGAAATCCGCCAGCTGTAGCTGGCGGTCTGGCAAAGTTTGGCAGTTCCGGGAATGTAAACAAAAATAAAGAAACATATAATCACACTGTGAACTGATTAAAGCAACAAACTGGAGAAAAATATGCCCGATGTGAGAGCGCATTGCTCGTTTTTCTAGTTTTTGCAATATTTTGTTCCGCGACCGTTCCCTTGAATTGTGATGTAATTTTTTGATTCAAGAGATTTTAGCAGTTCTGTCAGTTTTGATTTTCCGAATGGAACAGAATCTGAAATGCTGCTAATCTGCTGTGGGATATTTTTGCTTAGAACGGCAAGCACCGTTTTCTCATCTTCCGTTAAATCCATAATATCAGTTACAGGGAGCGTAACTTTTATAGAATTTTCAAAGACTTCAAACCGCGGTTTTTTTGCTGAATTCCTGTATGCCTCGTTGATTCTCGGAATTCCTGTTCCAAGAATCTCAACAATATGAAGCCTGTAAAAAACGTTCCCGATAATCGGATTCCGTAAGATTGAAACATTGCCTTTTAAATATTCCTCTTCAGAAATGCCTGAAGAAAGTCCGCCCGGAGATGTTATTTCAATTCTGTCGTCAAACATTAGAACCCGGATTTGCGCATTCACATCCCAAGTTTTGTGAATCAGTGCATTTGCCAAAGTCTCGCGGAATGCATTTTCTGGAATACGCTCAATTTTTTTTCGTTCAACTCCAGTAATTTCTTCATATTGATAAAAATCTTTGTAAACGTTCACCGCTTCTGAAAGCTCTTTCAGGATTGACTCGTGTTCAAAAGTAGCTCTTTTTTGAATGATACTGATGGACTTTCCGAATTTTGCGATGTCAATTCCGGGAAAACTGTTGGAATCAGAAAGCAATGCTGCAGCGTGATTAAATCCGTCAGAGTCAGAAAAAAGATTCAGAGTTTTTAAGATGTTTTTGTCCAGTCTGTCTATTCCGATTTTTTGAATCAATTTTTCTTCAAGAACAGAAAATTTAAGATTTTGATTTTCACTTGAAAGCTGTTCGAATCTTATGTTTTTTCCTTGTAATACAAGACGGGAAAATTCAAGCTCGTCAACCTCAATGGTGGCTGTGTCGTTCTGCTTGTATGCCTTTGATTTGTATGTGTATGGCTTGCTTTTTCTCTCATTCACTTTTAGCACGACGGTTTTATTTTGCCCGTCAATTTTAAGAGAATAATCTGGCTGCGGATGTATGGAATCGTTTATTTTATTTTCAATATCAAGACAAGCCTGTTTAGGATTTTCAAGACCGACAGGGATTCCGCAGTCATTCACACCGAATAGAATAATTCCGCCGTCATAATTTGAAAAAGCACTTACAGTTTTTAGAAATGTGTTAGTTAAATCTTCTTTAAATTCTAAAGTTCTATTTTCTCGGATTCGGTTTGATTCATCATTCTTAATAAGGAAATTGTAATTGAAAACAAGTGTATTTTCAAGCGTAAAATTTTACGGTTGATTTACGATTGGAATTTAATGGTTTTCATTGGCGAAAAACTTTTTATTTACAAGAAAAGTTTCAGGTATAGTGGAAAGTTTTTACTTGTGGAAAGAAGTGAAGCTCGCGGTCTGAAATTTTACCTCCTGAACCCTTCCTCAACTTCCGTTAAAAGACGCACTTTTTTCAGCGGCAATTTCTCGCATTTTTCTAATAAATCGTGGTATTTCCTCAAAAGATGAGCCTGATTCTCGTTTTCCGCACTATGGGAACTTTTGTCGGCTGGCTGGCTTCCTGTAACAAGATATTCCACCGAAACGGGCAACATGTAAATAATAATTCCCCATTTTTGTGTTAGAAATTGCAGGTTTTTTTTGTAAATCATGGCTGGGGTAAATCCGCCGTGAATTTTTCTGGGATAGTTGTTCATCCAGTCTTCTGCCTGCTGGACTTCTTCGTCGGTGACGGTCGAAAAGTCACAGCCTTTCGGGAAAAAGCGGCGCAGAATTCGGTTGTGGTTTTCGTTTGTGCCTCGCTCGCATGCCGTGTACGGGTGGGCAAAATAAAGTTTCGTCCGAGGCCTGCCGTCGATGCAGCTTCTTTCAATTCCTTCGATGTCCATAAACTCACTTCCGCCGTCACAGGTAAGCGTGATGAAAATCTTTCTGAATGCCTTGCTGCCGATTTTCTTTTCGATTCCATCAAGAACTTCGACAACGCTTTTCCCTTTTGCGTCGCGAATCTTTCTTACAATCTCCCTTCGGCTTTTTCGCTCTGTCATCGTAAAAAGACATTCTGTTCCCTTGTCAGTTCCTCCTTTTACAGTGTCCAGCTCCCAGTGTCCAAAGGTTTTTCGGTATTCGACTTCTTTCGGGCGGCTGTCTATGCTATGCCCGGCACATTTTGAGCGGCTGTAGCGTCTTGTCGAGCCTTTTTCCCGGTATTTTATGCCCTTGTTTGGTAAATCTGTCCGCTCTACGCCTGAAACAATGCCTTGATTCACCCAGTTATAAAGAGTTTTTTCACAGAATCTTGTTTTTGTTTTCCACCCATTCAACTTGAAGTCGGCAATTACAGCGTACGGACTGAAATTTTTATCCACAATCAGCCTTTTTAACTCGGCACACAGGACGTAATCTCTTCCGAGTTTCAGTTTTCTTCCTCGTGCCGTGTTTTCCCAGTCTGCATTCTGCTGAGCGTAGTCCGCATTGTATTCTGTGACTTTGCTCAGGTCGCTTTTTAAGTGCTCTACAAGTCTGCGTTTTATTTCGTTGTAGATGGTCTTTTGTCGCAGGCGAAAATTTCCGCAAGTTTCGTCTTTTTTTGAATCTTGGGAAATCCTTTTTTGCCCAGAAGATAGCCTTCAAGAAGCAGACGCTTGCTGTAGTTAAAGCAGCAGTTTTCTTTTCTTTCCTTTCGTTCTATAATCTTCATAAGGTTTTCTCCTTTTGTTTTTTGGTCTTGCAATTTCCATTATAACACTTGGTGAAAACCTTTTTTATTATGGGGAATTATATTTTACTGGCTGCAGATATATTCATTTTTGGAATATATAAAAATTGAAAAGACTTATACTCAAAAGTTGTGGATTGATTGGGAAGGCATAAAGAAAAAGCGGTTTGAATCGGATAAAATGTTTTTAGCGAAAACAGCTTTTGCTTTGATTTTCTTGAAGAAAGTCGAAAACTGATTGAATCAATCTACAAAGATGAAGTTCAGCAGTTCTTGAATAGGATGAGTTCTGTTGTTGGACCATAATGTTAGTCATCAGATTCATCATCTTCTGTTTCTTCGCTTGGAGTGTAAAAAGGAACTCCCTGTCCCTGTTCATCAATCAACTCGCAGTATGACTGCAGTGTATCATCATCCATTTCTTCCCATTTTGTATAAATCTGAAAACGATTAATGAAATCAGCTGTTATTTCTTCTCTTGTATCAAAAAACTCAATTTCAAATTCGCAAAATTTCTTTAAATCACAATAGATAAAGAAGTCCTTTTTGTTTTTTGCCTCCGTATAATTAACAATTTCCTTAAGAACATCTGAAAGAACAACATTTTCATAGTTTTCTACAATCTGTTGAATGAAATCATTCAAAGGACCATCAAAATCTTCTGCAGATAATTTATTCTGCTCAATTTTCTCGCTAATTCTTTTTTCCTATTCTTCTGTTAATCTTGGAAATTTCCAGAGAGGCCAATCGCCTATATTGCCTAAATTAGTACTAGCCCCTGTTGAATTCATTATTTCAAACTGTAATCCCATGTCATATGTCATTACTGTTGGACATGCTGTAGGTTCAATGACCTTCAACTTAGCTAACATTTCTTCTCTTGTCATAAGATATCCTCGAAAACTGTCAAAATTGATAATTTTAATTTGGGGCGGTCATCTCCCTAAATTTGACCAGATTTAAGGAGAGTTTTTCTTGTTTTTAAGTTTAGTTTTGAATTGACTTGGCGTCAATTCTTTCGATCCATTCTGCGGACGATTTTCGTTTTTATCAATCTGCCAGGATTCAATTATTTGTTTTGTCTCCGACAGAGAGGAAAAATAATTTTCATTCAGGCGTTCATTGCGGATAACGTGGTTGAATAATTCAATAAAGCTGTTGTCAGTTGGTTTTCCCGGATGGGAGAAAATCTGTTTTATATTGTAATTTTTGCACCATTTCTGGACAGCAGAACTTCTGAACTCTAGTCCGTTGTCTGTCTGCAGAAATGTAAACTGTTCTTTATGCCAAATTCCATCTAGATTTCAACAATGTCTTCTCCTTCATTGAATATGCCGGTATGATTTTTGAAGCAACCTTACCGACCGAATCAATTATCGTCAGATTTTTCAGCAATGCGTTTAGTTTGTTTTTTATTGAACCTAAAAGATGATTTCTGCAAAAAGTGGAGAATTTGTATTTACAAGTTGCTGTTGTAGTTCAGTTTTTAGTACAAACAAGACATTTTCTATTCTGTTTATGTTGAGAAGAAGATGGAATTGTTCCGCTGGTGAATCAGCAAACGCTGGCTGTCATTCTCCTTTCCTGTCTGAAACAAAGCTTTACGAGTGTTCTGTCTTTCGTACAGATTCCCTGAAGCTTGAATCCATAGCTACTGCCTTTTGTAGACTTATTGCGGCTGGCAATTTTTTTTCATGAGCTTATATGAACAGATGCATTTTTATGAAAGGTCTTTAAGTCAGAAGTTATGTCGAAGATTCTTGCCAGATTCAAAGTCACCATTTTTAGAACTGACATTCTTTGGGCGAAACCGTGCTTCCCCCAAGAGAACTCAAGATTCTTTGTTCAGCTTTTCTTCGTGATAGATCAACGAATTAAAACTCGCAGGTATCTGGTGAAAAAGCGTTGAAAATGATTTTTTAGAGATGTACTGAACGTTTGGTAAAAATCATCAATAATACAGTATATCTAATCAGATCGTTTTTGATCATGGCGTAAACCTCTTTGTATTTTTTGTAGTGATTAAAATTTTAAAGGTTTACGCCTTTTTTTTGTAAATTCTTGATTAAAACTCGAAATTCGACCTAGTAGTTTTCGCTGCAAATTTCAAAATAGCTTTGAGGATGGGCACAAACTGGGCAAACTTCTGGAGCTTTTGTACCAACTACGATGTGGCCGCAGTTTCGGCATTCCCAAACTTTGACTTCACTTTTTGCAAAAACTTCCTGCATTTCAACATTGTGAAGCAGCGCGCGGTATCTCTCTTCGTGGCGTTTTTCAATAGCTGCAACCGCACGGAATTTTGCCGCAAGAGCCTTAAATCCTTCAGCTTCAGCAGTTTTAGCAAAATCCTCATACATATCAGTCCATTCGTAATTTTCACCTTCTGCAGCAGACTTTAAATTTTCCGCGGTTGAACCAATGCCATCGAGTTCCTTGAACCACATTTTGGCGTGTTCTTTTTCGTTGTCAGCTGTTTTTAAGAAAAGTTCTGCAATCTGCTCAAAACCTTCTTTTTTTGCCTTTGACGCAAAATAAGTGTATTTGTTTCGCGCCTGAGATTCGCCGGCAAAGGCTGCCTGCAAATTTTTCTCTGTCTGTGTTCCTTCGTACTTGTTCATTTTTCGCTCCTTACTCTTATTATATAAACGCACAAATGCGCTATTTTTTTTGTTTTGGCGGTTCTGTGTGTGCAGCGTTTTAAAAAGATTCATCCTTTTTCGCCTCAAAAAATCACAGTAAAAAAATCAATCAATAGAACTTCAACTCACAGCATCGGCTGTTCCGCAGTTTCGTACGCACTTCGGCAGCTGAAACTGTCTTTGCTGCTGTTCCGTAACCTGCCGTAAAGTAGATTATTGTTAGTTTTTTGTTGTCAAAGCCTTATCTGCACTACATTCCGGACATAATCCTGTAAAAATTAAACTATGTGAATCAACAGAAAAAGAATTGTTTTTCATTTTCTCAGAAATTTCTTTCACAATTTTTTCCATTTTTTCAAGACACTCAGCATTAGCCGGTGCATCATACATTTTTTGACAATTTTTGCAGCAAAAGTGATAATGATTTTTTAATGTAATGTCATAATGATCTGCTCCGTCTGGCACAGAAATTTTTAATAAATCTCCTCGTTTAC
This sequence comes from bacterium, assembly GCA_963601995.1. Lineage (GTDB taxonomy): Bacteria > Spirochaetota > Spirochaetia > Treponematales > Treponemataceae > Treponema_D. Next base: position 6,112 of record CAVCIJ010000334.1, read on the forward strand.
TTAAAACTGCAAGATTCCGGTAAACCGTTCCTCTGCTGATGTGAGGCTCAAGTGAACGTGCTTTTTCATAAATTTCGTCGGCAGTGGGATGTGTATAATTTTCCTCCATAACTTTTAGAATAATCTTTCTTTGGTTAGTATTTCTTGCAGTCATAAAAATATTATAAATGTTTTTTTTGATTTGTAAATAGGAATAAGTCCTATTATCAGTTTTTTTTGCTATAAATTTAAATTTTTCTTGTGGAAAAAATCCTGTTAAAAACTTGACACATTTTGTTTTATTTGATAGTATTTTCGAACTTAAGGAGTCTTACCCAAGTGGTAAGGGGCAGGTCTGCAAAACCTTTATGCATCGGTTCGATTCCGATAGACTCCTTTCCATAAATTGAGCTTCTGGTTTTGCCAGGAGCTTTTTTTATGTTTCCAGACCTTTCGAGCAAAGCTGGGGTCTGTTTTTTATATACTGCCGTTTTTAAACAATTTGTTTAAAAACGGCTTTTTTTATATAATTTTTTTGCAAAGAATATTAAAAAAAATGAACTTTAGAGGATTTTGCGTAACTGAAAAATTTTTTCTAGAAAAATGAAATTTAGCCAGGATTGGAAGGGTGCGCAGCATTCTTTTTTTTGCAAAAAAAAAAGAACGGAGCTAAGAGCGGAGCCCTGTAAAGCCTGCGATCCATTTTGATGCGCTCCAAGAAAAACAAAGTTAGTTCTGTTTAACATTGGGGACAAATTGTGTTAAAATTGCGCTATGGCTAACGAAAATATTCCTTTGAGAAAAGACGTCCCGGCAAAATATAAATGGGATTTGACTAAGCTTTATGCTTCGGATGCAGAATGGGAAGCTGATTTGGCGGAAATTCCTTCTCTTACAAAAAAACTTGCTGATTTTAAGGGCAGGCTTGCTGAAAATAAAATGATTTTTTTTGAGGCTCTTAAGGCTGACGAGGCTTTGGATCGCAAAATTGAAAAGGTTTATCATTATGCAAGTCTTGTTAATGAATCTGACCAGAGTGATTCTAGCGCGCAGGAAAAAATTAACCGCGTTATGATGGCTTACACTCAGGCACAGTCAGAAACTAGTTTTTACACTCCTGAACTTCTTGCAATTCCTGATGAAAAAATTGATGAATGGCTTGAAGACGAAAAATTTGCTCCATATCGGGTTTATATTCGCAAGGCTCTGCACGTAAAGCCGCATATTTTAAGCGAAAAAGAAGAGAAAATTATGGCATTGCAGTCTGTTTCCGGGCAAACGGCTTCAAATGTTTTTTCTTTGCTTAATGATGTTGATTTGAATTTTGGCAGTGTAAATGTTGATGGAAAAGAAATTCCTCTTACACACAGCACCTGGTCGGTTCTTGAAGAAAATCACGATAGAAAAGTAAGGGAAGAAACTTACAAAAAATTCTATGGCGTTTTTGAAGCCCACGCAAACACTCTTGCCTCGCTTTATGCTGGTTCTGTAAATAATGATGTTTTTGTTGCAAGGGCAAGAGGCTACAGTTCTTCTTTGGAAGCGGCTCTTTTTGGCGACAAGGTTCCTGTCAGCGTTTATAAAAATTTGATTGAAACTGTGCATAAAAATCTTGATGTTCTGCACAGATATTACAGTTTGCGAAAAAAACTTCTTGGTCTTGATGAACTCAGGCATTGGGACGTTTATGTTCCGCTTGTAAAAAAGGCTGAATCAAAAATCTCTTACGAAGAATCTGTTGAAATCGTAAGAAATGCGCTTGACGTTCTTGGAAAAGAATACACAGACACTTTGTGCAACGGACTTTTAAATGGCTGGGCTGACAGATTTGAAAATAAGGGAAAAAATTCTGGAGCATTTTCTTCGGGCTGCTACGAAGGATATCCGTACATTCTTTTGAATTACAAAGATACTTCTTTGCGCGATATTTACACAATGGCTCACGAAGGCGGACATTCTATGCATTCCTGGTATTCTGTTCGCAACAATCCGTTTATGAGTTATGAATACACGATTTTTGAAGCAGAAGTTGCATCAACTTTTAACGAAGAACTTGTGTTCAGATATCTTTTAAAAAATGCAAGGAACAAGGAAATGCGCCTTTATCTGCTTTCTATGCGTGCGAATGATATTCTGGCAACTTTGCACCGGCAGACGATGTTTGCTGAGTTTGAACTTAAATGTCACGAACTTGTAGAAAAAGGCGAGCCTTTGAGCACAGACGTTATACGCGGAATTTACAGAAAATTACTTGAACTTTACTTTGGTCCTGAAATGAAATTTGAAAAATCAAGCGATATGGAAGGACTTAGAATTCCTCATTTTTACAACGCGTTTTATGTTTACAAGTATTCGACTGGAATTTCTGCATCATTGGCACTGGCAAAGCGTGTTTGCGAGGGTGGCGAGCAGGAAAGAGAAGATTACTTTAAGTTCCTAAAGAGCGGCGGTTCGCGCTATCCGATTGAGAGTCTTCGTGTTGCCGGAGTTGATATGGAAAGTCCAGCACCGGTTCAAGCCGCCCTTGACAGTTTTAAGGAAATTGTTGAGCAGCTTGAAAAAGAACTTTTGTAAACTGCGAGAAGGAGTGGTTTTTGTTAAGAAATTGATTTTTTCTTAACTGAAAATTCTATTTGTAACTCGTGCGTTTGTAATGTAGAAGTTTTTTTCTTAATAAAAAGACCGCGAGTTTTCGCAAGAAAACTCGTGAAGCAGGCGTAAGCCTGCGACTGCTTACACGCCGGGCTATATTTTTTTAGCGTCCAAAATTTTTTTGTAATTTATGAAAATTTTATTTTCGAAAAATACATATGTGCTGTGCTACCGGCAAATTTTTTTGTGCATAAAAGAATTTGCCAGTAACGTGCATTGCATTATTTTATTATTCCCATGGAAACCGGAGTTAAAATTTTTGAATTAAAATTCAGTTTTTCAAGTTCAATTCCGGGCTTTGTATTTTCCATTGTGATTTTATAAAATCCCTTTTTTAGTATAATCTGTGTTGCGTTTACTGTTGTGCTTTCTCCGGCTGTGCTTCTGCATTCAAGGCTTGCGGCTGCTTTTCCATCAATAAAAATATTTGTTACTGACTGAGATAAGTCATCAGCTTTTTTAATGTAGGTTCCGCTCACATTAAAAGTTGTCTCTTCTTCTGCATAAAAATAAGTGTTTGCTTCGGGAATAAATTCTTCTCCTTCTTTTATAATTTTTGCATCTGAATTAAGGTCTTCTTGTGAAATTTTTGGCTCAAAAGTCAAAATCACTTTTAATGGTCTTAGTTCTCTTTTGCTGACAGGCGATTCTAAAATAAAGTTTAAAATGTCTTTTGTGCAAAGCTGAAGTTCGCCAATCGTAAGTTCTCCATTTTTTAAGCATTCTTCAATATTGTCACCGTATAAGTTTTTTTCAGCTCCGTCATTGTCAACAATCATATAAACATCATTTCGCGCCTTTACCATATACGCTGCATTTTTTATTGTAGGATTTCCGCCGGTAACGCAGTTGTTCATTTTTGCCCACCAGTCAGTCATTACAAGACCCTTGTAGCCCCACTGTTTTCTTAAAATTGTATTTACAAGATCGTAATTTGATGCCGCCCAATGTCCGTTGATTCCGTTGTAACTTGTCATAAGTGAATGAACTGCACCAGTTTTTACAGCAATTTCAAATGCCTTAAGATAAATTTCTCTTAGTGCACGCTCAGAAATAATTGAATCGCTTGAGTTTCGGCAAATTTCCTGCGAGTTACAGGCAAAATGCTTGCAGGTTCCGTTGCTTCCGGCATTGTGCAGAGCCTTCATTTCGGCACTAGCCATTTTTGCGGTTAAAAGAGGATCTTCTGAAAAATATTCAAAATTTCTTCCGTTAAGTGGATTTCTGTGAATATTCATTCCCGGTCCTAAAAGTGTGTCAATTTGATTTTTTAAAAGTTCTTCGCCTTCAGCAAAATAAAGTGATTCAATTAAATCTTCGTTCCAAGTGCAGGCAAGGCAGGTTCCTGTAGGCATAAGATTTGCTTCTTTTCCTGTGTCAATTCTGATTCCGCTAGGACCGTCCGCTGTGCATGCAACAGGAATTTTATAGTTGTGAAGGCTTTCGCTTAGACCGCCAAATGCGCTTGTAACGCCCATCGTAACCTTTGCACTCATCATTCCTTCTCCGCGCACAATTGTAGAAAGTTCTTTTGCATTAAGCTGGGCTACAAAATCGTCAAGAAGAGAATTGTCTTTTTTTACATCGTCAAAAGTGATTTTTTTGCTGCCGCAAAATTTTATTTCCGGCGGAAGATTTTCATGGATTCGCTTTTGCAGGTCAACTTTGTTAAGCGGAACGTCTTCAAAGGAAAGTTCAAAATTTTCTTCGTCGTTTTCTTTGCAAACACTCTTCATTCTCTTAAAGCATTGCGTTGGAGCTGCTGATTGTTCAAGTTTTTCAATGATTTTATCTTCGCTAAGTTCAATATTCAAATCAATTTTTTTTGCGCTCAAAGAATCGTTTCCTGCAAAAACAAAATATTTCCCTTTTTCAAGAATCCAGCAAAACTCGTTTCCAGTTGCGCCTGAATCATCATAGGAAGCAAAATCTTCAAGATTAAATTCCAGTTCAAGGACGCAGGATTTTCCTGTTTCAAGAAGAGGCGTTTTTTTGTATGAAGCAAGAACTTTTTCAGGTTTTCCAAGCTTTCCCTGCGGACATTGAAGGTAAAGTTGCAAAGTTTCTTTTCCGGCATAAAGTTTTCCGATGTTTGTAATTTTTGCACGGACTTTTACTTTTTTAGAGTCGAATGCAGCTTCTAGAATTTCTGTTAAAAAATCGGTATAAGACATTCCAAATCCGAATGGAAAAAGAATTTTTTGTTTTGCGAAAGTTAAAAAATATCTGTAGCCAACAAAAATATCTTCCTGGTAAAAAACCTTATCTTTTTGCCCGAAATTTTTTGTAGAAGGATAGTCGTTTATGTCGAGTGCAATTGTATCGCTCAGTTTGCCGCAGGGAATGGCATTTGCAGTAAGGACGTTTGCAGCTGCTTTTCCGGCTTCCATTCCGCCTTGCCAGACATAAATTGCTGCCGCAATGTGATTTTTAAATTTTTTGTCATTTATAAAACTTGTGTCCATAATTCCGCAGGTGTTAAAAACCACGCAGACTTTTTCAAAAGCAGCACAGATGTTTTCAAGTACAGTTTCTTCGTCCTGGCTCAAGTACCAGCTGCCTTTTTGAATTGCAAGATCCTTGTCTTCGCCTGCATTTCGCGAAATAACATAAATTGCCTTGTTTGAAGTTTTGCTTTCTTCGATTGCAAGTTCTTTTGAAACAGGCATTTCTTTTTGACTCCAGGGTTCGCCTGCCCAAACACCACCGCCTGTGTCAAAGGGATTTTCTTTTCGCCATTCATTGTAAATTGAAATAAGATTTTCGCTGATTTCAGGACCTTTTTTTAGCTGAGAAAGATTTACAAGTTCATCAGCAAGAATTGTTCTGTAGGGAACGTGAACTGAGCCGCCAGAACCAAGTCCGCTGTAAAGAAAATCGAATGCTGCACGTCCAAAAATGCTTACCTTGTCATCTTTTAAAAGTGGAAGAGTTTGATTTTCGTTTCGTAAAAGAACACATCCTTCTTCTGCCGCCTTTAAATTTAATTCAGAAAAATTCATATATTCACCTCGCCTGTGATTTTTTAAGTTTATAAGTCAATATTACTTCAAGAGAACGTTTCGCAAAAGTGTTATTTTTTCGGCTTAGGATTTTTTTTATTTAGAAGAAATTTCTTTTCAAAAAAGGAAGTTTTTTATATCTGAGTTTCTAAAATTGCAATTTTTAGAGCTTCCTTATACAATGCCTTTGTGAAAAAAATTTTTTTTGTTTGCATAATGAATTGTTTTGCATTTTTTTGTTTTTCGCAAAATTTTATAAATCAAATTGATTTTTCTTTTGAAATAAAAAATGGATTTACCCACGAAAAATTTGGTGAATATTTGTTTTCATCTGCGGATTCTAATCAAAAAGTGAGTTATCTGGAATGGGAAGCCGATGCACTTTATTCTCTTGGAATTGAAGGAAATCTTTGTTGGAAAAATTTTGAATTGAATGGTGGATTTGAAGCACTTTTTCCAAGTTTTGGTGCTTATATGACTGATTCTGATTGGGCAGGAGATTTGCAGACTAATTATGCAGAATTTGCAAATTGGGCAAATAAAAATTATTTCTGGAATGTGGGACTTAGTTATTTAATTGATTTGCAGAAAGGCGTTTATTTTGCTCCGTTAGTTTTTTTTGAACACAGATTTGACAGCTTTCTTGGCACAAATGGTTACGGTTACTACGGAAATTCTTCTTACAGCAAAAATGGTGAAAATGTTGCCTGGAACAGCGAATATGCAAGGGCTGCAAAATGTTCTGACATTTCCTACGAGCGACAAGGCGATTATATTTTTGCAGGATTTTCTTTGGGCGCAAAGTTTAAGAAGTTTGACATTGAATCAAGTTTTTTTGTAAGTCCTTTTAGTTGTGTAAAAACGCGTGATTATCATTCTGATTTGTCTGGAAATGGGCAGGATTATACAATGTATGCTCTTTTTACTGATTTTTTTAGTGTTTTAGGAGCAAAGGCAAAATTTGAATGGAAATGTAATTCCCTTTCAGCATTAAATTTAAAATTGAACTTTTATTACAGTCCCTTACTTAAGGGCAGCCTTTTTTCAAATTACTGGTACAAGCATACTTCTGCAAGTTACGGAATACTTTCTAGAGAAAGTGAATATTCTCTTTTAAATCAGAAGTCTGGAACAAAACTTTTTGTTTTTGAGGTGAGCTGCGGTTTTAAAAAGAAGTTTTAAATTTTTTAAGAAATAAAGTGATTGATAACTGCTGATTTTTGCATATGATAAAAAAAACAGCCGCTAGAATTTTTTCTGGCGGCTGTTTGCTTTTTTAGTAAAATTTTGTTTCTGAACTACTCAAACAAAACTGGTGAAGCTACGCTGTCATCAAATTCAAGTGGAATTGCGTTTCCTGTTACATCGTAGTAAGACCAGGTTGCGTGGAGTGTTCCATTCCAATAGATATTAGCATAAGCACCCATTTTCTGATCAAATTTTGTAAGACCATAGTTTGAACCTGTAATAGTGTAGATTTCTCCCAATTTTGTGCATTTATCTACGTCAAATGTTGCAGACTGTGTTGTTTCTGCGTCTTCTCCTACAGTGTAAAGAGAAACAGCCTGTGTGCCTGGAGTTGAATCATCTGTGTTTGCATCATTGTTGTATGTTACGCTTACACAGAGAGCCATTGTTCCATCAGAATCAAGCGATAAGTTAGAAATTTTTGTAAAGTCTTTTATTACAATTTCGTAAGATGTGTCTACATCATCTGAATCGTAAGCAGTTTTCTTTGTTGAAGCACCAAAGTTGTCTGCACTAAGGTTTTCTTCTGTTATGTTTGCAAAGTATGAAAGATAGTATTTTGGAGTACCCTTTTCATATTTTGTTCCAAGAAGGAAGAAACTGTATGTTTTTGTACCTTCTGAATTTTTTCCTTCTACAACATTCCATGCAAAGCCTGCAACGCCGTCATTAGAAGAACTTGTCTGGTCAAAAATGCGGATAACGCAGTTTGCACTTTCGTGGCTGAAAGACATAAGCTTAAAGCCTCTTATGTAGGTGTTTTCTTCTGAATTTGTTTCTGAATTGTTAGACTGGTTTACAGTAAGAACTGTTGTTCCAGTGCTAGAATTTGAACTCCAGTTAATTTCACCGATTTCACCACAGCTTGTAAACATCACAGCACTTGCCAATGCAAGAGCAGCTGTTCCTGCTAAAATTTTTGTTAACTTCATTGTACATCTCCTTTAAAATCTTTTTTGTTAAGATTTAAGACTATATTTAGATTATAAGACAAGGATTGCTTTAAATCTAGAAAATTATGTAAAAATAAGTTTTTTATTAGATTTAAGCTTTTTTTGTTAGGTTGAATTTGCTTGATTTTTGTTCAGGCGTCGGCTGCTTCCCGAGTTTTTTGTTAAGAAATTTATTTTTGCGGGGAACAGGGAATTTTGTCAGTAACTGGCGGCAAACTCGCGAAGCAACCGTAAGGTTGCGACGAACCGCGGAAAGCGGGATTTCTGATTAAATTTTGTGCCGGACGCGATGAGCGCGAGTAGAAAATTCTTCTGATGACAAAAAATTCGCTCCAAAAAAATTACTGAAGTAGCATTTGATCGTTGCTGATTGCGCTTTTTTTGATTTGCTTGAAGCGATCGATTATTTGCTGCATCGTGAGCTGCGATTTTTCCTGACCCGAAACGTCGAATATGATTTCGCCTGAATCCATCATCAAAAGGCGGTTGCCGTAGTTGAGCGCATGCTGCATATTGTGAGTTATCATCATTACGGTAAGGTTGTATTCTCTGGCGAATTTTTGCGTTAAATTCATTACGATTTCTGCGTTGCCTGGATCGAGTGCTGCGGTGTGCTCGTCGAGCAGGAGAATTTGTGGTTTTGACATTACTGCCATTAGCAATGTGAGTGCCTGTCGCTGACCGCCGGAAAACTGTTCAACGTTGTCGTTCAGGCGGTTTTCGAGTCCCATATTCAGAATTTTTAGCTGTTCTTTAAAATATGCGCGCATTTTATTGTTTAAACTGATTTTTAGTCCTTTCCAGCCTTTTTTACTTGCAATTATCATATTGTCTTCGAGTGACATTTTGCCGGCTGTTCCTAAAAGCGGATTTTGGAAGATTCTGCCAATGTATTTTGCTCTTTTGTATTCTGGTTCGCGGCTTATATTTTTTTCTGCTGAGTTTTCGTTTTGTGTGCTAAGAAAAATTTTCCCTTCGCCAGGCGAAAGCGTACCCGAAATAAGATTTAAAAGCGTAGATTTTCCGGCTCCATTTGAGCCGATTATTGTGATAAAGTCGCCTTTGTTAACTGTTAAATTTATATTTTTTAGAGCTTTGTTTTCGTCGCTTGTTCCCGGATGAAAAGTGATTCCGAGGTTTTCGAGTCTGAGCATTTTTTTTCTCCTATAAAACTTTTATCACATTCGCAATGAAATGAGAATGTGCAGTAAACGGAAAGTTCTGTGTATTAACTGCCAGAATTTTTTGGTTAACAGAAAGTTCTGTGTATTAACAAGAAATTCTTTTTGCTAACAGAAAATTTCGTTTGCTAACCAGCCGCACGAGTTAACTGACAGTTTGTTTTGCTAACAGAAAATTTTCTTTTTTACAGAAAAATTTTCTTTGCTAACAGTGCACGATTTGATTCTGTGTGTTCGACAAATGCTTTTTAAAGTATGATTTTATATCGGTTTTTGAAATTACAAGGCACAGAATTATTAGAAGCCCTGTAATGAGTTTTAAGTCGTTTGCCGTAAGACCGATTTTGTATCCGTAACTTCTTCCTATGTACATAAGTGCGCGGTAAATTATTGAGCCTAAAATTACGCGCAGTGTCTGAAGTGAAATTTTGTTTGATTTTATGAAAAATTCGCCGAGCATAAGAGATGCCAGCCCCGAAACAATTATTCCCATTCCGCTGCCAACGTCTGCAAATCCTGAGTACATTGCAGCCATTGCACCAGAAAGTGAAGCAAGTCCGTTTCCAATACAAATGCCGATTGTTGTTAAGATTTTCGGATTCACTCCCTGCGAAACAACCATTTGCCTGTTTGAACCGAGCGCTCCCATTGTAAGTCCTAAATCTGTGTGAAAAAAAATGTCCAGAAGAAATTTTATCAGCAGAATCACTGCAAAAAGAAAAAGTGAAATCATCCATGCCGAAAAAGCATTTGTTGCCGCAAGTGAAAAATCGTGTGCAGATGCAAAGGCTAGTGCAGAAGTTTTTATGTTTGAAATTACTGTTGGAATCTTTAAAAATGAAATATTTGCCCGATTGTGCATTATTCTTAAATTTACTGAATAAAGCATTGTCATCGTTAAAATGCCCGAAAGAAGATCCGGAATGTTCAGTTTTGTGTAAATCAGCGCTGTTACAAGACCTGCGAGCATTCCCGCAAGAAACGAAATTAAAAGCGCAATAACTGGATTTACGCCGGCAAGTAAAAGAGAGGCAAGAGTACACGCTCCGAGCGGAAAAGAGCCGTCAACTGTCATATCGCAGAAATTTAGTACGCGGAATGTTGTAAAAACTCCAAGTACCATAATGCCGTAAATAAAGCCTTCTATAAGAATATTTTGAATCATAGCAATCTCTTTTTTTTGCGGATTTTTGCTGAATTTTGATTTTTTAGAAAATGTCTTTAACTGACAGATTAAAAAAAAATCACCCGACGATAAAAAAAATTATCGCCGGAATGTGCAGTGTTTGAAAAACAGAATTATTTTCTTTCGAGTTTTCCGTCTTTTATTATCATATTTGCTTTTGAAAGCCAGTCATCTGAAATTTTAATTCCACAGTTTGCAGCAGCGTCCAAATCAAAAAGCAGGTCTGAATCACTTGGGTCTGTCATAAACTTTACAGGAATTTCTGCCGGATTTGCTCCGTTAAGAATGTCAACTACCATTTTTCCTGTTGCATAGCCTGCCTTGTAATAGTTAAATCCGCTTGCCATAAAAATGCCGCCGTTCATAGCACCAGTAACATCGCCAGAGAAAATCGGCTTTTTTGCATCTCCAAAAACCTGAACCAAAGAAGATAGTGCGCTAAAAACAGTGTTATCTGTAGTAAGATAAATTCCGTCAACTCGGTTAACAATTGACTGAGCGGCTGTAATTACTTCTGCTGAAGTTGAAATTGACTGTGTTACAAGTTTGAGTCCGGCCTGTTTGCAACCTTCTTCAACAAGCGAAAGTGATGAAATTGAATTTGCTTCTGAACTTGTGTAAATGTAGCCTAAGGTTTTGATTCCCGTAAGTTCAGCAAAAATTTTTATGTGTTCAACTGTTGGAATCGCGTCACTCATTCCTGTAACATTTCCTTCTCCGTGTTCAAGTGTAGAAACTAATCCTGCACCAAGCGGATCTGTAACTGTTGCAA
>CAVCIJ010000335.1:0-2166 GCA_963601995.1 bacterium
TCTTCAGACATATAAATTCTCCTAAAAAATAATTTATGCGATTTTTTATCTTCAAAAAATTCTAGTTTATTGAAGATTTAGTCATTTTTTACATTTTTATTTTTAACAGCATTTTCTGCCGTTTTTACAAAATTTATGTTCAGTATTAAAACTGAATCTTTTAGATTTTTTATCTTTCGCCAACATAAATTGAATAAATTGCCGGATCCAAAAGTTTTATTTTTAAAAGCACCTCGCTTATTTTTGAAAGTTTTTCTTTTGACAGAAGATAATAGTCAATAAGCCAGAAGTAAAGATTTATAAGCCGCGGAACAAGAAGCGTCCTGTTGCTTGTAGAATCTTTAAGTTCGCTTTCCTTTGCAAAAATATCCTGCTGAAGTTGAAAAACTTCCTGCGAGCGCAATTTTCTTTTTATATTGAATGTTTTGTAAAGAACACCCCATACTGCCATCCATTCTAAAAGTGCCGCCCCTGAATATCCTCTTTCCCTTACTTTGTCTTCAAGTTCGCCGATTAAAGGTGAATCAAGATAAGATAAGTCAATTTTTTGCGGTGCCGCAAAAAAGGCTTCTCTAAAGATAAGCTTTGCAATTTTTGTTTCTCCGCATAAGGCATAGCAGTCAGCAGTTTCTGCCATAACATAAGAAAGTCCTTCTGATTTAGAATTTGCTTCCTTAAGAAGTTTGAGTGCTTCTTCATAAGAACCGAGCTTTTTGTAGCAAAGTCCTTTTTTTCTGCAAAGTTCTGCAGTAAATTTTGCGTCTCCTTCTTCCTTTTCGCGTGAATAAAAATCCAGTGCTAAAGAAAAAATTCCCTTTTTAAAAGCATAGAGCGTGCGCTCAATATGATTTAAATTTTTGCCGGATTCTTCTTCGTAAAGTGCAGTTTTGCCATCATCCTGCGAATTTTTTTTATTTTTCGAGGATTTTGTTCCGAAATTTGCTGAATTATCCGAACAGTCCTGCATTTTTAAAAAGATATTCCAGGAACTTAAAATTACTTCACCTTTTTCAAACCAGGAATCTTTTTCCAGTGAATTTAGTCCAGTAAAAACTTCCTTCCAGAAGTTGCAGCATTGTATTGCAAAAACTAAGTCTTCATTGCCTAAATCTGCGGGAAGAGCTTCATTAAGAATATCCACAGCTTCTTTTACGGAACACGTTTCTATGAATTTATATGCTCTCGAAAGTGAATCTTCTGACTGAATGCTCATAATATCCATTATATCAAAATGAATTTTTTAGTCAATTATGAATTAGTGCTAAAAATAAAAGTAAAGTTTATAAAGTTTTTTTTATGCTTTGTCAAGATTCTTTTTAAGAATATTTTAATTTTTTTTGTGGATTTTCAAAGTTTAATCTAAAGGCGTGCTTTCTTTACATATAAAAATTTTTGGTTTATCATTACATGATATGAAGAAAAACATTTTGCTTTCACCATCGCTGCTTTCGGCGGATTTTGCTGATCTTAATTCCTCTATAAAAATGATTGAAGAAAACAAGGCTTCTCTTGTTCACATAGATGTTATGGATGGACATTTTGTTCCTCAGATTTCTTATGGTCAGCCGGTTATTTCTTCTATTAGAAAGTGCACAAATCTTCCTTTTGACGTTCACCTTATGGTTGAAAAACCAGAAAATTCAATTCAGTCTTACATTGATTCTGGTGCTGATTTTGTTACATTTCATATCGAAGCAACAAGCCATGCTGACCGCTGCGTGCAGATTATTCACGAAAATGGTAAAAAAGCCGGAATTGCCCTGTGTCCTGCAAGTCCTGTGTCTTTAGTAAGGGAACTTCTTCCATACGTAGATTTGGTTCTTGTAATGACAGTAAATCCTGGCTGGGGCGGACAAAAACTTATTCCTTATACATTGAAAAAAGTTAAGGAACTTGCCGATATTCAAGAAAAAGAAAATCTGAATTTTAAAATTTCTGTAGATGGCGGAGTTAACAAAAATACGCTTGCTTCTGTAATTGACGCCGGAACTGATATTGTGGTTTCGGGTTCAGCATTTTTTAAGGGTGAAATTAAATGGCAGTAAAAAAGATAATCACTTTTTTTTCTCTTCTGCTTTTTGGAAGCATACTTGCGTTTTCTGCAAATGAGCAGGATTCCTTGATTCAGGGATTTGAGGCTTACAGAAACGGTGACTGGCCGAGTGC
>CAVCIJ010000336.1:0-3309 GCA_963601995.1 bacterium
GAATTTATGTCTAGAGACGAAATTGAAAAATCTTTGGAATTAAAAAAAAATGTAATTAGTGAAAATCTAAAAAATAAATCAGAAGAATTAAAAACTAAGGCAAATGATGTAAAAAAAATTGCAAAAATGAACGGCAATATGGTTCGCTTTGTTATAATCTGTCTTATTTTGGGAATTTTGCTTTATTCAGCAACAATTATTATCTCTATGTATTCTTCTGTAAATATTCAGATGCGCAATATTTACAAAAATGAACTTGTTCAGCATAAAGAAATTGCACTAAAAGAAGTAAAAACTTCTCAGGATAATTTAAAAAATGCTGTTTCTGTTGTAAAAGGACTTTACGAATTTGAATATAACAAAGACGGTGAAAACTTAGCTTACATTGACTCTCTTTGTAACAGTGCCGTTATGATGTTTGGAATTCACTCAATTTGTTTTTATGATATTCAGGGAAAGCAAATTTCTCCAATTTCTTATGGAAAATTTGAAAAATCTGGAAATTTAGTTAATAAGGTTTTGCACGGTTCAAGCCAGAATTCCCTTGTCTTTACAGACGGCTATGTTTATGCAATAAGTGCTGTTCCTGTAAAAAGTCGCGGACAGATTGTAGGAGCAATTGTTGGAAGAATTAGGGCGTGTGACAGTGCTTTTGTTGAAAAACTTTCCGAATACACAAATTGTTCTGTTACAGTTTTTGACGGAATAAAGCGAATGTACACTTCAATTCCAGGTATGCAGGGAACAAAAATCGGCGACACAAAAATCATTGATGATGCAAAGTCAGGAAAAGAAACACTTTCTCTTACAAAAATAAACAAAGTGCCTTACATTGCGTATTATTTTCCACTTACTGATTCATCTAAGAATTACGTTACAAGTATTTTTATTGGAAAAACTTTAACTGATGTAAAAAATATGGCTTTTAGTCTCTTTATAAGAGTTTTTATTTTGACGCTTATTTTAACTACAATAATTCTTGTACTGATTATTCGTCTTCTTTACGCAAAAATTTACAAACCTGTTCATACAATCTGCAATGCTGTTGAAAATCTTTCTTCTGGAGACGCGGATCTTACAGTTCGCATTCCTGTAAAAGGAAATGATGAATTTGCCCGTCTTGCATTCGGAGTTAATACTTTTATTGAACTTTTGCAAAAAATAGTAACTGACCTTAACAAAACTCAGCTTTCTCTTATTGAAGTAGGAGAAAATCTCGGAACAAATGCGCAGCAGTCCGCAAGTGCAACCTCGCAGATTCTTTCAAATATAAGCGGAGTCCGCTCACAGTCTGAGCAGCAGAATAACGCAGTAGAAAACACTTCGTCAGTTTTGGAAAAAACATCTTCTGAAGTTCATTCTCTGGAATCGTTTATTGAAGATCAAACTGCTGCAATCGTAGAAAGTTCGGCGGCAATTGAAGAAATGCTCAGCAATATCAATTCAGTTTCAAATTCAGTAAAAAAAATGTCAGAAAGTTTTACAGAACTTGGCAGCACAGTTTCTTACAGCAAAGAAAGACTTGTAAATGTTGATCGCAAAGTAAATGAAATTCTGGAACAATCAGCAATGCTTGTAAAGGCAAATATGATTATTTCTCAAATTTCGAGTCAAACAAATCTTCTTGCAATGAATGCGGCTATTGAAGCGGCTCACGCAGGTGAAGCGGGTAAAGGATTTGCTGTTGTTGCTGACGAAATTCGTAAACTTGCAGAAAATTCGTCAAGTCAGTCTAAAAAAATTGCTTTGGAACTTAAGAAAATTTCTTCTTCAATCAGCGAGGTTGTTGAACTTTCTAGAAATTCGCAGAGTGCCTTCGGCAATATTGTTACAAAACTCGATTTTACAGATACGATTATCCGCGAAATTGACAATGCTATGTCAGAGCAGGAAAATGCATCAAAGCAGATTTTTGATGCATTAGGCGACATAAAAAATCAATCTGTGCAGGTTAAAGATAAGTCAAGCCTTATGGGAAAAGATGTTGATCAGGTTCTCAACAATATGAATTCGGTTTCTCAAATTTCCACAGTGATTCTTAACAGCATGGACGAAATGAGTTCCGGTGCAGAGCAGATAAGCGGAGCTTCCCGGAATGTAAGCGATATGGCACTCTTAACTCAAAAAAATATTAGTGCGATGAAAAATCAGTTGGATCAGTTTAAAGTGTGATTTTTGAAAAAAAAATTATCTTCCAAGAATTTTGTCGAGCTCAGCATTTTTTGCGAGAATTTCTGCATCGTTTGGATCTAAGGCAACAACTTGCTTTAAATAATATTGAGCTCGTCTCCAGTCTGATTTTTTGTAATAAATAAGATAAAGTCTGTAAAGCGAATCTCTGTTTCTAGGATTTGCTGTAAGACTTGATCTAAGATCGCTTAAAATTTCATCTTCTTCCGCATCCAAAAGACTTTTTTCATAGTACAAAAAACTTTTCATTTTTGAAGATGCAAAAGGCAAAAGATTTTGAATCATAGAAAGTGCATCTGCTTTTTGCGAGTCTGCCACCAGAACTTCCAAATAAGTCTGCTGAACATCTTCATCGTCTTTGTTTTCTTCGTAAAGTTTTTTAGCAATTTCAGACGCTTCCTGATTTTTTTTGAGCGAAAGACAAATTTCTATATGTTTGCATAAAGTTTTTACATCAGACGAATTTTTTATAATCTCTGAACTCAGATTGTAAGCATTTTTCCAGTCGCCGCTTTTTATCATTTCAGAAACGCTGATTTGCTGTGCTTCCAGATTTTTTGTGTCAGAACTAAGAATTTTTTCTGCCAGAGTTCTTGCGGAACTTCCGTTCAGTTTTAAATTTGTTCCAGAGGCAATTTGTGCCGCCAGAAGAAGAACTTCTTCATCATCAGGATAATATTCAAGTGCCCTGCTGATTGTTTCTGCCGCTGCAGTGTTGTTTTTGTTCCAGTCACGCTGAATTTTTGCCCTTAAAATCAAATAATCCTTTGCCGAAGAATCGCGTCTTGAATAAACATCCAAAAGTGCAGACGCACGAATATAGTCAGCCTTATCCATAAGAATTTTAGCCCTAAAGAGAACATAGTCAAGATTTTCAGGCTCCAGAAGAAGAAGTTTTACGATATATGATTCTGATTTTTCTAAATCTCCGATTTTATAAGATGATCTTGCTGCAAGTTCCAAAAGTCTTAAATCTTGCGGATATTTTTCAAGAAGAATACTTGCTCTGTCTAAAGTCTGTAAAAAATTATTCTGATAGTAGCAGCATTCTGTAATTCCATATTGAATTTCGTAATTTTCAGGACTTTTTGCTTCACATTTTTTATAGCAGTCAAGGGC
>CAVCIJ010000337.1:0-5154 GCA_963601995.1 bacterium
ATCAAAATCTTTTCAAATTTGCTTGAAACCTTGCAATTAAACCTTTATTTTTTTTAGGTAAGTTTTGGATTAAAATAAAATTGTAGAAAATTTAAAAAAGGAAAAATAAAGATTCCAAAAAAAAGAGGATTCGTTATGAAAAAAAACATCACAATTGTTGACATCGCAAAAGAAGCTGGCGTTTCCACTGCCACAGTCAGTCGCGTATTAACAGGAAATGCAAAAGTTAACAAAGAAAAAAAAGAAAAAATCAATGAAATTATAAAAAAATACGACTTTCATCCAAATGTTCTTGCTCGTGGACTAATTCAAACAAAAACAAATACAATCGGAATTCTTACTGCCGACATCCGTAACCCTTACTATTCATCACTTTTTGTAAGTTGCGAAAAAGCCGCAGCAGCACAAGGATATTCTCTTATTTTATGCAATTCCTTCAGCGACCGCCTGCGTGAATTTGAACTGATTGACAACCTTGCAAATCAAAAAGTTGACGCAATTGTTTTGATTGGTGGTGCTCCAGACAATTTACACACAGACTTAGAATACGCCGAAAAAGTAAACCGCATTACAGATTCAATTCCAGTTCTTGTAACAGGACGCCTCGACGGAACAAACTGCGTTAGAATCAACATTGATCCTCTAAAATCAATTCAACTTGTAATGGATTACATTACGCAAAATAAAAATTTCAAAAAAATCGGATTTATTGGCGGAAGTAAAACAGTAATTTTTTCAATCGAACTTAGAAGCGGATTTAAAAAATTTTTGCGCCAGTATGACTTAGACTATTATCCAGAATTTGACATTGTAAACGATCACTATGACGATATCGGCGGTTACCTGGCAATGAAACAAATTCTTTCCCAAAGCAACCATCCAGACATTGTAATCGCAGTAAACGATTTTACGGCAGTAGGTGCAATGCGGGCAATCAGCGAACATAATCTCAAAATTCCGGAAGACATCAGCATAATCAGCTTTGACGACACTTTTATTGCCTCCCTTATGAATCCGCCGCTTACTTCAGTCAGCTACAATTACGGACTTTTTGGTTACACAATAATTGAAACCGCAATCCGCTGCATCGAAGGCAAGGAAGCCGTTCAGCCAATAACTTACCTGCAGCCAAAACTAATTGTGCGCGAAAGCTGC
This sequence comes from bacterium, assembly GCA_963601995.1. Lineage (GTDB taxonomy): Bacteria > Spirochaetota > Spirochaetia > Treponematales > Treponemataceae > Treponema_D. The sequence continues at coordinate 1,156 of CAVCIJ010000337.1, forward strand.
CGTAAAAATTAATTTTTGTTTTTTTGGAGCGAATTTTTTTTCAAAACAAAAAATTAACTTATCGCGCAAAGCGCTCTGCAAAAAATTCAGTCAAGAATCCCGCTTTCCGCAGTTTTATTCAAAACCTACGGTTTTGAACGCTTCGCGCTGCTACAATCGGGGCTAAGTTGACTTGTCTTATGTGTTAAGAAAATAAATTCTTATCAAAAGGACTTGTGAGCTTTGGAACAAAACTCGACGAAAAAAAGTCTGTTTTCAGACTTTTTCTCAGCTTTTCGTGGTTCCGGCAGTTCGCCAGACGTTTTATCTCATGACTCAAGTCCATTCTTATTTTTTCATACAACTTTTTCTTTTTATTTACATTCCAGGAACTGTCAAACTCCGCTAGACCTCCAGCTATAGCTAGAGGGTTTCCTTAGTACTAACTTTTTAATTTGAAATTTAAAAATTAATCATAATACAGAAATTTTTAATATCTATCTCAAAAATTTATATTTTTATACAAGTTTTTAACTTCTAAATTAAAAACTTTGCTATTTTTTACAAACGTGCTAAAGTCTAATTATGTTAGACATACGAGAAACATCAGATTATCAGGAAAAATCAATTTTCCGCACGGAATATTTTCAAAAACTCCTGTCCTGGAAAGGCAAAAGGGTCATAAAAGTCATAACCGGAATAAAACGTTCGGGAAAATCCATTGTTCTTAAAGAATTTTGCCAGGAACTTTCAAAATCCGTGGACTATGGTCAGATTACTTTTTTGAATTTTGAACAGATTGAAAACGAAGATTTGCAGGAATATCACGCACTTTACAATTACATAAAAGACAGAATCATTCCCGAAAAATGAATTATGTACTTCTTGATGAAATTCAAGTTGTTCCGCAGTTTGAAAAAGCAGTAGCTTCTCTTTTTTTGCTGCCAAATATCGACATTTATTTGACCGGCTCAAACGCAAGCATGCTTTCAAGCGAAATTGCAACTCTGCTTTCCGGTCGCTACGTTGAAATAAACATTCTGCCATTTTCTTTTACGGAATTTCAGCTGGGCTACAAAAAAACTTTTCCTCAAAAAAATCTGGACTTGGCATCACTTTACAAACTTTACATAACTTACGGCGGATTTCCTTACCTGCACAACATTTACGGTCAGAACGAAAACATAAAAGATTACATTGGCGGACTTTATTCAACGATTGTTTTAAAAGACATTCAGCAGCGAAAAAAAAATCACAGATACTCTTATGCTGGAAAAAATCGTGAAATTTGCCTTGCAAAACACCGAAAATATCTTATCGTCAAAAAAAATTGCCGACTCCTTTGTTTCTTCCGGTAGAAAAACATCCCCTGCACTTGTAGAACTTTGTCTTTCGTCCTTGTGTGAAACTTATCTTTTTTACAAAGTTAACCGCTTTGATGTAAAAGGCAAAAATATCTTAAAAACTCTGGAAAAATATTATGCTGTGGACATAGGCTTAAGATTTTTTATGCTCGGTTCAAAAACCGGGGACGAAGGTCACATTCTGGAAAATCTGATTTTTCTGGAACTTCACCGAAAGCTTTACAAAATCTATGTGGGAAAAATTGACGACGCTGAAATTGACTTTGTAATAGAAAAAAACGGTGCTTTTAAATACATTCAGGTGGCTCTGACTGTTCGCGACGAAGGAACTTTAAATCGGGAACTGCGGCCGTTGCTAATGGTTAAAGATAATTTTCCAAAATTTTTGATTACCATGGATAACGTGCCGGTAACTTATCACAATGGAATAAAACAGATTTATGCTTTGGATTTTTTAAACGGAGAAATTAAACTGGAGAACTAGAATTTTCCCCACACCAAGGATAGAAGCCGCGTTAGCGGGACGGACGGACAGGCTGGACGGAAAAATTTTACGGCGCGATAACTCGGTACCCAGATAAAAATCCTAAAGCCCAAACAATGCTGAGACTTCATTATCGTCAATCACACGATCGCTGGTGGCGTTGGCATTTTCCAGCATCATTTCAATTTTGTTCTGGATGAATTTGGCCACTTGTTTCACCGATTACGTTTTTAACCAGTGTTTTTTGATTTCAATCAACTTGTCGATTTTTTCTTTAACCACCTGACCGGAAAGTTTATGGTTTCAAGAAAAGAAATGTCGCTGCTGTATTTTTTCATCTCTGAAAGCAGATTTTAAAGTTTTTCGTGATTTTTCTCAATTTACTTACCATTGATAAGAGACAGCCCCTGCATTGTAAAGGGAGAGCACAGAATCCGTCGTAAATACTCCTTTGTAAGAAACATTGTCCACCGCAAAAAGCGTCGGCGCAATCCTAAAGTTCAACCGCTGAATAGATTTTTTTTGTATTTGCCATACCAGGATTTTAACGAAAAGTTTTTTAGATGGGGGGGGAAAAAAAAATTTTATGGGAGGATTTTTTTGTCCGTGCGTAGCAAGTTGTGATTATCTGTAAAAAATTCAATTTAAAAAAAATATTTTGGAGCGAATTCTTTTTACTTCCAGCGTCGCTCATTCTTGCACAGAAATTTTTCTTAGCAAACAAAAAAAATCGCCTTTCGAAAAAAAACGTCTTGTCAGTAAGCCCACGCCTTCCGCGCCGCAAATTCTGTACAAGTACCCAGCCTTTCGTGTCTCCGCTTTTCGCTCCATTGCTATGTAATGGCTTCGCACCACTACACGCCGGGCTAGGCTTTACTACAAGAACAAAAGAAAGCATCGCAGGCAGGTAACTAAAAAGTCTTTTATAAATTCAGATTTTCAATTTTTTCTTTTAAGATTTCTTCTGCCCTCAATTTTGCTTTTTCTTCACTACCAGCACCTTCACGGACACTCACAGAAAAAGGCATATAAACTTTACCGAGCTGGGAATCTTGCAGCTGAAAAGTTAAATTTATCTGACACAAAACGAATGAATCTGCATTAGTAAAATTGAATTCGGCTTTTCACATGCATTTTATCCTGGCAGAAGGGCTTTCTGAAATCTGATAAAATTTTTCAGTAAATGCAGATTTTATAATCGGCTCAAACTCTTTTCCGTTTTCAATATCAATAAAAATGGGGAATTTTTGAGCAATTCTTTGAATTTCTTTTTGAATTTCTGCCACGGAGTTAAAATCTGAAAAAGCTTTACTTTCCAAAATTACAAGGCGGGAATTAAGTTTTTTGTTAATTTTTGAAAGTTCCAGAGCAGACTGCAATTTTGAAATTTCATCAAAGTTTTTCCCCTCACATTCGCTAAGAGTTTTATTTATAACATTTTCGTTTTGCAAAATTTCTTGCGCATAAATAGCACAAGCCTTCTTTTTGTCTAAAACGGCAAGAAAAAACCACCTTTCCTTTTTTTTATCATAATAAGATTCTGGAAAGTCGACCGCCACAAGGTCATCAACTTGAATTTTCAACAAAATGTCCTGTCCCAAACTTCTTCGTTCGCTCACTGATTTATCAGAATTTTCCCTGAAAGATACCGAAGCCGAACTTGAACTTTCTACAGAAATACAAAAAAGCCCAGCAATTTGGTTTACCGCTTTTTGCTGAGCAATTTCTTTTACTGAATCTTCGCCAACTGCAACAATATAGTCTTCCGCAGAATATACTGAGTACGGAAGCGAAACCCATTGCGGTTGCCGTGCAAAAACTGAAATTGCCGAGAAAATTAATGCTAGGATGAAAAATGTGCGTTTGGTCATAGGACTTATTTCGAATATTTCACCGTATAAGTACTACTACCGTGTACGCCTTCACCGTTTCCATGTTGAAATTTAACAGCATCCATTGCATTGCTAATATTTAGGGAATTGTAATTTGCACAAAGTTTATCGACGGCCGGCCAAGCACGAATTTCTCTTACATTGAGTACAACTTCTTCTCCTTTAGCATATTTTTCAATGTAGTCTTCAATTAGTGTTGTAATTTGTTCTCTTTTTCTCATATTTTTTTCCTCCAAAAATATTTTCTTTTATTTTATTCTGTATAATTTTGTGCAATGCG
>CAVCIJ010000338.1:0-3748 GCA_963601995.1 bacterium
TTTCGATATTCTTTGACTGTTGTAGCACCGAGCATCTGCATTTCGCCACGACTCAAAGCTGGTTTTATCATATTGCTTGCGTCCATTGAACCTTCAGGACCACCAGCACCGATTATTGTGTGCATTTCGTCAATAAAAAGAATTATATTTTTAGCTTCTTTTATTTCTTTCATAATTCTTTTCATTCTTTCTTCAAATTCACCACGATATTTTGTGCCTGCAATCATAGCCGCAAGATCGAGAACTAAAAGTTTTTTTCCAATAAGTCCGCGAGGAACATCATTAGCTGCTATTCTTTGAGCAAGTCCTTCCACAACCGCAGTTTTGCCGACTCCAGGTTCACCTACAAGAATGGGATTATTTTTTGTGCGGCGGCAGAGTATTTGAATTACACGCATAACTTCTTTTTCCCGGCCAATAACAGGATCAAGAAGACCGTTTCTAGCTTCTTCAGTAATATCGCGGCAGTAAAGGGCAAGCATTGAATCTTTGCGAACTTTTCTCTGAGAAGAACCGTCAGCCATAAGCGGAATGGAATAAGAATTTTTATCAGAAGACTGAGCGTTTTCTGAAAATGCTGATGAAGGAATTTTCTTTTGCACATCAAGAACTGCATTGCGCGCCTGAGAATAAGAAATTGAAGCTCTTTTAAAATACTGATTTACAACTGATTTTTCTTCGGCAATGGCTGCAAGAAGAATATGTTCCGTTCCAACATAATTAAGCGCCATAGATTCTGATTGAAAAGATGCATTTTCCAAAAGACGATCAAGACGCGCAGAACGCGGCAAATTTGACATATCAGCTAAAGGAGCATGAGAAGGAATTGACTGTTCCAAAGCAAGCTGCATTGTAAGTACATTTACGTGAAGCTGCTGAAGCGTAATATAAGCAAGTCCATCAGCAGATCTTAAAAGCGCAAGAATAACGTGCTCAACATCAAGTTCTCTGCTGCCGAATTTATAAGCCTCGTCCTGAGCTAAAGCTAAAAGAAGACGCTGCGCTCTTGGAGAAAATATTTTTTTTAACATAAAAAGACCTCTCTAAATAGAAAGATTTATATCCTGAAAGGCTTCCTGAAGAAGAATCGCCCTTAGTCTGTCAATTTTTTTATTTTTATTGTCTGAAATATCTTTTTCAAACTTAAATTTTTCACTATTCATAACAAAGTCTAAATGACCTTCCTGCATTCTCAGCAAAAGAGCACAAAGATTCGTGTCGTCAATTCCTGTAAGAAGTTTTAAATCCTTGCCAAGTTTAACTCCGCTGATAATTTCAATTGATTCCCTCTTGCTCAAAAAAACACTGCTTTTTGCAAGATAAACAGCCCTGTACATAAAATTTTTTACAAAACTCGGTTCTTTTTTTAAAAGTTCCGTACGAGCCTTTCTTTCAGCATCAATAATTTTTTTGCATTCAGAGGAAACCGCTGTAATCTGATCAAATTCACTTCCTTCAGTGCTTTGTCTTGAAGAAATATCGTAAAATGAGCCAAGCGAAGTTCCGCTCAAATTTTCTCCGCTCACATTTTCAATTCCGCCCGGACCAAAAGACGCCGTAAAATTTATGTTTTTTTCAGAAAGTCCGTCTAAAAGAGATTTTATGCAGCCATTTGCAGAAAGCGCAGGAAGATGAAGTCTTACAGAAAGTTTCATTCCACTTCCGCTGTCTAAAATAGAAGTGTTCAAATAGCCAAAATCATAACTTGCAGCAAACTGAATTATTTTTTGAAGTTCATCGTCAGTTGTTTTTGTCTGAAAAAAAGACTGATCAAAATCAAATCCCGAAGCAAAAGAAATAAGCCGCAAATGATCGCTTGAATTTATAGCACAGGCAAGTTTTCCATCATTACGAACTAAAACCGCTGATTTTTTTAAATTACTCGGATCTATAATTCCGCGCTCTTCCATAATTTTAAGACTATTGGAATCCATATTTTCTGCAAGCACAGAATGAAACTGATCTGCATTTTCAAGATGATTAAAGGCATCAATTACAATTGAAAGAATTCGTTCACAATCGCTTTCACTAAGTTGAGAAGGAAAAGGAAAATTTGCCAGATTGCGTGCAAGCCGAATTCTTGTAGAAACAGCAACGTCCTGGTCAATTCCACTTTGAAGATACCACGGTTCATTAAGAGATTTCATTTAAACTGAACTCCCGCCAAAATCTTCTCCCGAAGAAACAGAATTCTTTTCAAGTGCCTTTAAATAATCACGGTACATTGCAGCCTTTTCATATTCTTCCTGCTCGACCGCCGCGTTCATTTTGTTTTGCAGTGCAATTCTATCAGTTAAAACGGAATGAACTGAAGGCAATCGTGTTGGCATTGTACCCTTATACAACTCTTTTGCACCATTTTTTTCAAGAAAAAATCGAATTTCATTTTTAAAAATTGCATAGCATTCAGGGCAGCCAACTTTTCCGCTCTTTTTAATTTCGCCAAGCTGCATTCCGCAAACAGGACAAAGCCGGCTGTTAATTTCAGCAACTTTTTTTGAAGTTTCAGCAAGTTCCTTAAACAGACTTCCTATTGAATTTCCAATATTTGAAGCATCAAGCCCAATTCCTCTTGCCATAGCACATTCAATGCAGATATTTATTTTCTTTTTTTTACCGTCACTATTCATCTGCTCAAGATAAATCGCAGCCTCATTTTTCTTACAAAAATCGCAAAGCATTACATTTCCTCTTAGGCGAATTTTTAAATCTTTTATAAAAAAATCCTCAAATCAAATTTAGCACAGTTTAGACTTTACGCAAAGTATTTATAGGTTTTTCTTTTCCGGCTTTTACTGAAGGAATTATAGCCATAATCATAGACAAAATGATTGTAAAAATTCCAACAAGAACAAGTTTTTCAGCAGGAATATTAACAGGAATATTCTGAAGATAAAAATCAGGATTCAATATATGAATTTCTGAAAAACCAATATTTTTTCCGTAAACAAGAGCGTTAAAACCGCCGGCAAAAAAATTTGCTGCACTTTCAAAAAATTTTATAATCTGATTTATATTCGCACAAATAAAAAGTCCCAAAGGAATTCCAAAAATCATTCCGCCAAGTCCGCACGAAGTTCCCGCAAGAAGAAAGGCAAAACTTATTCCAAATGAACTTGCACCGGTACTTTTTAAAATTGCGATTTCTTTTTTTCTTTCCATAACGAGCATAACAACAGCTGAACTAATGTTTATGCTTGCCGCAAGAACAATTACAAGAACAATCAAAAATAAAAGTGCATTTGTTGAAGAAAAATTTTCAAACTGAGATTTGCTCACTTCGTCCCAGCGCAAAACATAGGAATTTTCAAAATCGCTGTCAAAAAATAAAAAATTCTGAATTTCATTTTGAAGCTTAAAAAGTCTTGATGAATCAAAGGTGCAGGCAGTTGAAAATCCGAGCGTAAACTGAACGGAGCTTGCCGCAAGAGATTTAAATGCTGTTTGAATCGGAATAAAAACCCAAAGTGCATCAAGTTCCTGGTAACCGCAGGAAACAATTCCACAAACTTTAAAAATAGAAACCTTTGGAACAGAAGCCTTTCCAACCTTATTTATTGTAATTACCTTAAAACTGTCGCCAACTTTTAAATTAAGAAGATCTCCAAGATGCTTTCCGATTACTGCTGAATTTTCGTTTTCAAATTCAGTTTTTCCGTCAAGAACTTCAAAATATTCTGCAAAACCCGAATTTTTGGTAAAAATATCCTTTTCTACTCCGCGAACATAGGCTCCGCTTCTATAGGAT
>CAVCIJ010000339.1:0-2255 GCA_963601995.1 bacterium
GTTCATATGTTGAATATGCTCGTGATTTGTATAGGCGTGGTCAAGAAGTTAACAGCATGATGAAAGTTGTTGGAGAAGAAGGAACCAGCATAGATGACTTTTTAATTTACTTAAAAGCTGAATTTCTTGATGCAGTTTATATGCAGCAGGATAGTTTTGATGAAGTTGAAGGTGCTTCTTCTATTGAGCGGCAGAAATATATCTTCAAAAAAATCATAGGAATACTTGGTTCTTCATTTGTTATTTCTGAAAAAGATGATGCTAGAAATTTCTTCAGTGCATTGCGTCAGAATTTTATTGATATGAACTACAAGGAATTCAACAGCGCAGAATTTAAGAAGGCTGAAAAAACTATTGATGAAACATTGAAGTCTAAAAGCGCAAAACTCAGCGATGAAGTAAAGGCACTTCTTAAGGACGGTGAGTAATGAATAAAGTATATAGCAAAATTGAAAGTATAAACGGAAGCGTTATTACAGTTCGTGCAAAAGGCGTAAAGCTTAACGAACTTGCTGAAATTACAACTCGCTTTGGAAAGTCACTTGCCGAAGTAAACAAGATAGACGGTGACTTGGTTTCTCTGCAGGTTTTTGCCGGCGGACGTGGTGTTGCTACAAATGATCAGATTCGCTTTCTTGGTCATGAAATGAAAGTTTCATTCAGCGAAAATTTGCTTGGCCGCATTTTTAACGGTTCTGCTGAACCTAGAGATCACGGTCCGGGTTTAGCTGACAATCTTGTAGAAATCGGTGGACCTTCTGTAAATCCTTCAAAACGTATTACTCCAAATAGAATGATGCGTACAAATATTCCAATGATTGATGTTTTTAATACATTGGTTGTAAGTCAGAAGATCCCTATTTTCTCAATTTCTGGTGAACCTTATAATCAGCTTCTTGCTCGCATTGCGATGCAGGCTCAGGCAGATGTTATTGTACTTGGAGGAATGGGATTAAAATATGACGACTACCTTTTCTTCAAAAATACTCTTGAGGAAGGCGGAGCGTTAAGCCGTACTGTAATGTTCGTTCATACTTCTGCTGACCCAACTGTTGAATGTCAGAAAATTCCTGATTTGTCACTTGCAGTTGCTGAACAGTTTGCTTTGCAGGGAAAAGATGTTCTTGTTCTTCTTACTGATATGACAAACTTTGCAGATTCGATGAAGGAAATTGCAATTACTCAGGAGCAGGTTCCTTCAAACCGCGGTTATCCTGGTGATTTGTATTCTCAGCTTGCAAGTCGCTATGAAAAAGCTGTTGACTTTTCTGATCAAGGTTCAATCACAATTCTTGCAGTTACAACAATGCCTGGCGATGATGTAACACATCCAGTTCCAGATAACACAGGTTATATTACAGAAGGTCAGTATTATCTTAAGGGCGGAAGAATTGAACCTTTTGGTTCTCTTTCTCGTCTTAAGCAGCAGGTCAATTCAAAGACAAGAAAGGATCACCGTTCTCTTATGGACGCAATGATTCGTCTTTATGCGCAGTATAAAGATACACTCGAAAAAAAATCTATGGGATTCAATATGAGTGCCTGGGACGAAAAGTTGCTAAAATACGGCGAAATGTTTGAATCACAAATGATGGATCTTTCTGTAAATATTCCGCTTGAGGAAGCTTTGGATAACGGCTGGAAAATTCTTGCATCTTGTTTTGAAAAGCAGGAAACAGGTTTAAAATCAGAATTGATTGAACAGTTTTGGCCTAAAAAAATGGCTTGATGATTAGAGGATTTTGAATGGCAAAATTAAAGCTGACTAAAAATGAGCAGAAGGCTCAAAAAGATGCGTTAAAAATGTATCAGCGCTATTTGCCGACTCTTACGCTCAAAAAACAGCAGTTGCAGTCAGAAATCCGCACTATTGATGAAAAAGCAAAATTTGTGCGTTCCCAAAAGAATGCTCTTGAAGAGGATTTTGAAAAGTGGATTTCTGTCTTTGGCGAAAAAGATGCCTTTAAACCCGAAATGGTTACTGTTAAAAATATCAAAAAGGGCTGGGGCAATATTGCTGGAGTAAAAATTCCAATCTATGAAGGAGCTGATTTTGGACGCGGAGAATATGATCTGTATTCAACTCCTTTGTGGATTGATATGGCTGCGGAGCGGATGGAAAAAGCCCTGGAACTAGACTTGCAGGCTGAAGTTCTTGATGAGCAGGTAAGGCTTTTATCGCAGGAATTAAAGACAACTTCTCAACGTGTAAATCTCTTTGAAAAAGTTAAAATTCCTGAAACTAAGGCAAATAT
>CAVCIJ010000340.1:0-3697 GCA_963601995.1 bacterium
TTTTTTCACCAAACATAATTTTTCTAAAGATGCCCACAATTATAAAAAGGTGAATGTTCTGCTACAAGTGCAGGCAAAAAGCACGGTTTACGCATGAAAAAACATAATCTTTAATCTGTGTCCGCCATCGTACATGCAGCAGGCGTTGGGCAGTCGCCGCAATCTTGCGGCGCCGGGCTTTTCGCCGTTCCGTACGCACTTCGTGCTATCTCCATTCCTCCGCTACGCTACGGAACGCCTTCGGTGCGGCTACAATTCCTACTGCGTGTCTAGTGGAACTTGCAGTTTGCCAAAAGAAAGCTGTTCCTTTTGTTTTAGCTGCATTTCAGCGTTTTTCCATCAATGCTTATGCAGCTTCCTTCTTTCAGGACTAATTTCTCTTCAATCCATTTTATGAAACTAGAAATTTTGTCAGTAATCAGTGCCGCCGTGTACACAGAGGACTTTTTGTTAGCAGGAAGATTTTTTGCAGAAGAAGCAATCTTATTTGTAAACACGTCGGAAATTTTGCGTGTTAACAGGAAGATTTTTTCAAAAGAAAAATTTCTTACTTAGCAATAACAGGAATTCTTGCAGTAATATCGTGAAGGTAAAATGTCATTAAGAAAATTCTTACTGCAAATTAAAAAAATCCTTGTTCGTAAAAAGTAACTTTGCATAGAAGTTTTCTGTTTTGTTTTAAAAAGTGCATAAGACTGATAAAATTTTTTAATGTCAGAAAAAAATAAATTTTGACGCTCTGCTAAGATGTGTTATACTATATCAAGTAAAATTAAAGCATATCAACTTTTTTGGAAGATAAAAAGGGAATCTTAAAATTACCAAGAATGTTTGGGGGAGAAAAATGAAATTAGTTAAATTAACTGCAGTTGCTGCTATAGCTGCTTTATTTCTAACGTCGGGTGCCTTTGCTGCAAAAAAGGATAAATCATCAGGAAAAAAAGATGTAAGTCAGTTTGTATACAATAAGTATGCAAGTCCTTCAAATAGTCCAAAAATGGAAGAATGGGGAACTTTAAACTGTCATGACCCAAAAATCTGGCAGGATGATGACGGAACTTACTATGTTTATTCAACAGATGCTTCTATTGGCGGAGCTGGTAGAAAGGGACTTCAAATTCGCACTTCAACAGATCTCGTAAATTGGACATGCCTTCCAAATACAGCAATTCCTTCTAAATTCTGGGACAAGGACTGGCTTAAGTGGACAGAAAGCGACAGGGCTGGGGCAATTTCCTGGGCACCTACAATCAAAAAGCAAAACGGACTTTATTATTTAATTCACGGAATCATTACTGATAAAAACAATTCTGGAGATCCGCGTGCATCCATTACAATGGCGGTTTCTACAAGTGCTACAGGACCTTTTTATCCTGTTGCCTTAGCTGCAAAAAACAGTCCTGAAATTAAGGCTAAATTTTCTGAACTTGGAATCTCTTACAAGCAGTCAACCGTTGTTCGCTATACTTATTATGATTTAACTTTTTCTGAAATGGAAAATGAAGATCTTGTAAAATACGATATGTACAATACCGGAAGTTACGATACTCAGCAGATGGAAGATTACGGTCAGCAGAATATGGCGAGCGGATTCGGTGCTATTGATCCTGAGTTTATTATGGATGTTGCAACCGGCGACTACATGGTTTATGACATTGCAGGAACAAAATGCTTTGGACTTACTTATGGTTCGTGGAAAGGCGGAATTGCACTTATGTACCTTGACTGCCTCAGTTTAAAGCCTGTTGATATGGACGGAAATGTGCTTGATGTTCCTGCTGATTCTGTTCCTCCAAAGATTGTTTATGATGAAGATTATAATGTTGTGGAAGCAAAGCCAGGTGCTTTTGGAAGATGCATTGCCGGTGGTTACGGAGCTGCCTACGAAGGAGCTCAGGTAATTTATAATTCACAGACTGGATATTATTACTGCTTTGTTTCTATGGGTTCATTGGACTGGGATTATCGTGTTGGAGTTGGTCGCAGTAAAAATGTAGAAGGACCTTATCTTGACGGCAGCGGAAAGTCTATGCTGATTTCTCCTATAAGTTCAGAAGGTGAGTATCATACAATCGGATCTAAAATCATTGGTTCAGAAGAACTTGAAGGAGAGTACAGTTTTAGAAGTCAGGGCGGTGAATCAATTCTTAGAACTCAGGATGGAAAAGTTGTAATGGCAGTTCATGCACGCACAAATTTTCTTCCGGGATATTTCTTCTTCCTCCAGATTCACCAGATGTTCTTTAATAATGAAGGCTGGCCTGTTATTAACGGAAATGAATATTATGAAGATTCAAAATTTACTGAAAAACTTGAAGCCCTTTCATTAGATGATGTTTGCGGAACTTACGACACAATTTTAACTGAACGCAGCGAAAATCGCGGAGAAGCAAAATTTGCCGGTTCTAACAAGCCGATTCAGAATGTTTTCCTTACAGATGGACTTCCAACGAAATCAAAGGAACTTACATTGAATGCTGACGGAAGTGTTGGTGGAGAGTACACAGGTTCGTGGAAACTTTTTGATGATGGATACACAATTTCTGTTTCGCTTGACGGAATAGGAACTTTTAGCGGATATGCTCTTAAGGCAGTTGACTGGGCAAAGAAAAAGAATGGCCCGCGCAAGGTAATTTCTTTTACTGCTCTTGATGGAGAAAATTCCGGTGAGTATTTGTGGGGAAACAAAAAATCTTTGTAAAAAGATAAGTTTGTAAATAGTGGATTTAAAACGCTTTTATAATTGATTTGTATCAAAAAAAGTGGTTTTGTAAAAATAGAAATTTTGTATAAAAAGCGAATAATTGGGCTTTTGTATCAGAAAAATCTGATTTTTAAGTTTTTATTTCAAGAAAAAAAGATTTGTATCAATTTTTCTTGACTTATATTTGTTTGTAGGATTAAAATTGTCCTATAAATTAAAATGTTCCCAAAGGAGGAAAATCACAAATGAAGAAAGTAGTACTTTCGTTGCTTGCAGCTGCTACATTGTGCACAAGCGTTTTTGCGCTTGATGAAATTCAGTTGATGAACTATGCACAGCCGCAGGAAAAAGCAATTCTTGACAAAGTTGTAAAACACTATGAGGACACTCATCCTGGTACAAAAGTAAAATTTATTTCTGTAACCGGTGATGAATATGCTTCAAAAATTCAGGCTTTGCTCGCATCAAACCAGCTTCCTGATGTATTCTATCTTGGTCCTGAATCAGTACGCCAGTATGTTGACAACGGCAAGGTTTTGAACTTAAGACCTTATATCAAGGATGCAGATATTGCAGATATTTATCCTTCTGCTATTGATGCCTATCGTTATGACGGACAGCAGCTTGGTAAGGGAGATGCAATCTGGGCTCTTCCAAAAGATTTTGGACCTTTTGCTCTTGCATACAATGTTGATTTGTTCAAGAAATTTGGTGTTCCACTTCCAAGCCCTACAAAACCTTATACCTGGAAAGAATTTATTCAGGTTTGTGAAAAACTTACAAATGATACAAACAAAGACGGTCAGAATGATGTGTTCGGTACAGGTTTGAACATTCACTGGACTTTAGTTCAGTTTGTATGGGGAAACAACACAGACTTTATTGATTCAACAAATACAAAGGTTAACATAACAGATCCTAAATTCATTGAATCATTGCAGTTCTGGGCTAATATGACTTTAGGTGGTGAAATTGACGGTTACAAGTTTAAGC
>CAVCIJ010000341.1:0-4909 GCA_963601995.1 bacterium
CAACTTTGTTTAACGGTGCGTCAAATATTGCCCAGCAAGGCGGACTTGCGGCACTGGATCCAGAAGGAATTGCAGAAACAAAATCTCTTGTTGATTATTATCTGGAAAATGCAAGACTGATGAAAGAAACTCTTTGTGGCAAAAATTTTACAGATGCCGGCGTAAAAGTTTATTATACCGGAGATTCTCCTTATCTTTGGGTAAAGTTTCCAGGATGGAAAAGCTGGGATATTTTTGACAAAATTCTTGAAGACTGCAACATTGTTACAACTCCAGGAAGCGGGTTTGGTCCTTCGGGCGAAAGCTACATCAGATTCAGCGCGTTTGGTCACAAAGAAGATGTAAAAGAAGCCTGCGGACGTCTTGCAAAACTCAATCTCGAAAAAAAATAAATCCTTATAAAACAAGATTTTATCGCAAACAAAAGCCTTTAGTTTCACTGGAATCTGAAGGCTTTTTTCTTTTTTTTGTCTGGAGCGAATTTTACTTTTATCGGAAAAATTTATTTCTTTTCGGCATAAAATTTTATCAGGAATCCCGCTGTTCGCAGTTTCATTCAAAACCTGCGGTTTTGAACGCTACGCGCTGCTACCATCGGGGCTAAGATTGGCAAAGTGTTTTATTAAGAAAATAAATGTTTGTAAAGAAGACCTGCGAGTTTGCCAGCTTACTGACAAAATTCTTTGTCTGCAAAAATCTATTTCTTAACAAAAAAAACGGAAACAGGCGTAAGCCTGCTGCAAACTCGACGAGTAAAATGCTGAAAGCATTTTACTCAACTATCGGGGACTAGGCTTGGCGCAGCAGATTTTTAAAATTGGCTTCTAAATCCAATACTTGCCCTTAGTGCATTTTTTGCACTTTCCCAGCCAACCATATCAAGAGCACTTACAGAAATTTCAGCTTTTACCTGTCCGCCCAAAACAGGCATTGCAGCAAAAGGAGTTACATAAAGTTTTTTTGTCCAGTTTAAAATATTTGCCGGAGAAGCAATTGCATCAGCAAGAACTGAATCTGTAAATACAAAACTTGTGTGTATTCCAAAAGTAAAATTTATATTTCCAAGATAAAGATGGTCAGTAACAACGCAAAGATTTGCGCCCAAAAGATTACTGATTGAAGAATCTGAATCAATAATAGGTTTTAAGTAAAGCATATCATCGGCACTTTCAGACGGAATATTAAAGAACGAAAGATTTATATTACACTGTCTGAGAGTCAGCCTTGGTTCAATAATAAAGTAAAGATCACTGAACGAAAGTTTGTTGTCGCTGCTCGAAGAAGAACTTGAAGGATTTAAAGTGAATTTATTAAATCCGCCCTGCAAAAAGAATGAAAAAGTATTTTTGTTGCCAAAAAGCAGGTCAAGTCCGGCATGAAGCTGCACTTTTCTAACAATCAAAATAACCTGATCACCTGAATCATCAGCAGTTTCAAGAGGAAATGAAAATCCTGCGGAAATATCTGCCGTAAGCCATGAAAGTACAGAAGCAAATCTTACATCAGAATTTAAAATATTTGTTATAACTGCTTCTTCTGTATCTGAATTTGATGATTCCTTATTTACGTAAAAGAAAAATCCCAAAGCCCACGGTAACTTAGGATTTAAAACATATGAAAGTCCCATGCCATAAAAAGGGTAGACTGAAGCACCACTCATTCCGTGCCAGCTTTCTGTAAAATAAGAGCCGATCGGATTTATTCCAAAGTACTTTTGCAAAAATACATCACTTCCAATCGGTTCAAAATTTCCCAAAAAAGCACTAAAGTAATGAGATGAATTTCCTGCCGCCAGTCTGTAAGTAGCCGAAAGTTCTTCTATTCTGAAAAAAGCGTTTTCAGATTCAGGTTCTTCAAAAATATTCTGATCCACAAGATCGTTTACTTCAATAAAAAATTCACTGCGCAACAAGAAATTTCCGCCAAAATCAAGTTGTCCTCTAAAATATGCTTCTGTTGTAATTTCAGGATCAAAAACCGCAGTTGATTCACTGTCAGCATCATTTCCTGCATCTGTTAAAAAACCTGCATAGCCAGTAAAAAAAGGCATCAGCGCAAAAAGAGGTGCGGTAAAAATAATCATCGCAAAAAGCAAAAAAAACTTTTTCAAAAAAAACCTCCGAGTCCGCTTAAAATTATCGGCAAATTTATATTAAACCTTTATTCGACTTTTTAAAATCAATTTTGCAAAATCTTTTTTGTTTTGAAGTTATTTTTTTATTCAGCAGAAATTTTTACAAATAATTCTGCGGTTTTGCACAGTAAATTCTGCATGGAAAACGTTAAAAATTCGGTATTTTTCAGTATAATCAGATTGAAATTCTGCTCGTTCATTATAAGAAAATGTTATTCCGAAAAGTCAAAAAATCTTGAAATATCTTGACTTATGAAAATAAGCGATTAAAATATTAAATATGAGTGATTACCTTGACGCAAACAATGAAGAACTTCTCAAAGACTTTTTCTCTGAAGCTGAACAGCAGGTTGAAGTTCTTGAAAGCAATATTCTCGTTATAGAAAATGATCCTTCTAATCACGATGCAATTGATGAAATTTTCCGTGCGGCACATACATTGAAGGGCGGTTCTGCAACCGTAGAAATGAACGAACTTGCATCTTTTTGCCATGATGTTGAAGATTTGCTTGATGCTCTTCGAAGCGGAACGGTTTCTGTTTCTGGAGAAATTGTTGATGTTTTGCTTACTGCTATAGACACAATAAAAGCTATGCTTGAAGCTAGAAGTTCAGGTTCAGTTTACCAGGAAAGCGTAGATGAACTTGTTTCAAAAATAGAGTCATTTATTCCTGCAAAAACTTCAAAAAAATCTGCGTCTGTAAAACTTCCAGGCAGTCTTGTTGGTTCAGCAAAGCCAAAATCTCCTGAATCTGAAGCAAATTCTGCTCCGGCAAGTGCTTCTGCAGATTCTGGAAAAATGCCTCCAGTTTCACCTCTTACAGACGAAGAATATGAGGAACTTAAGGAAGCAACTCCAAACGGGCAAAAGCTTTGGTATATAAATGTTACTTTTGATGAAAATAATCCAATGAACAGTGTTGGTGGAATTCAAGTTTTTGCTGCATTAAAGAACTGCGGTTCAGTTTTAAAAACTGTTCCTGATTTTGAAGCTCTTTACGAAGACGAATTTCATCCGCAGGTTGTTTATTATATTGCAACGTCTTCTACTGCTGATGAACTTGAAGACTGCTCTTATCTGGATGATGTAACTCTTGCAACAGATGCTCATCTTGTTGAAGAGCCAAATTCTGTTTCTCAGAAAGTTTCTGAAGAAAATCCAGCAAGTCCTGCAGCAGAACAAAAAACTTCTGAACCTGAAAAATCTTTAGTTGTTGAGCAAGAATCCGCAGATACAAAAACTTCTTCTGAAACTTCAAATGAAAATTCTTCTGTGGTTCCTGCAACAAATGAAAATGTTCAGCAGGCTAAAAAATCAATGCCGGCAGCAGGTCACGCAGTAAATCAATCGGGTTCTATTCTTCGTGTTGACTCAAAACGTGTTGATAATCTTATGAATCTTGTAAGCGAAACTGTTATTACGAAGGCTGCATTCAATCAGAATGGTCTTCAAATGGCTGATTTGCAGGTAAAACTTCAGGTTTTGAATTCAACATACAAAGATAAGCAGCACAGACTTATGGATTCACTTCCAAAACTTATTGATGCTGTAAAATCAGGTGCTTCAACAAAGGAAATTCGCGAAAAAATTTCTGACGAATACGGAGATATGTCTTCTTGGTTTGATTCTTTTGAAAATGATTTTAAAACTGCATCTACTAAATATCGTTCTACAACGCAAAATCTTGGTCGCATTACAAGCGAACTTCAGGAAGGCGTAATGAAAATTCGAATGGTTCCAATTGGAACTATTTTCAACAGGTTTCCACGTGTTGTCCGCGATTTGAGCAAGGATTTAGGAAGAAAAGTTAATCTGGTAATTGAAGGAGAAGATACAGAACTTGATAAAACTGTAGTTGATGATCTTCTTGACCCGATTATGCACTGTGTAAGAAATTCTGTTGATCATGGAATTGAACCGCCGGAAGAAAGAAAAGCACTTGGTAAGGATGAAACAGGTACGTTGCTTTTAAAGGCTGCAAACGAAGGCAATATGATTGTAATCGACATTGTGGATGACGGTGCCGGAATCAATGTTGAAAAAGTAAAAGAAAAGGCAATAAAAAAGGGTCTTATAAGTCCTAATAAAGTTCTTTCAAATCAAGATGCTTATAATCTCATATTCCTGCCGGGATTCTCTACGAGTGATAAAATCAGCAATGTTTCTGGAAGAGGCGTTGGTCTTGACGTTGTAAAAACAATGGTCGAAAAACTTAAGGGAACAATCAGTGTAACAAGCGAAAAAGATAAGGGATCAAAGTTTTCTATCAGGCTTCCTCTTACTCTTGCAATTATACAAGGTCTTTTGGTGCGCGTTGGCAAGGAAGTTTATTCTATTCCAATAGCAAACGTTATTGAAAGTCAGCGTGTAAAAAGAGATTCTATCAGCACAATCGATAATTATGAAGTTTTGAATGTGCGTAACGAAGTTATTTCAATTTTAAGACTGAACCGACTGTTCAATATAAAAAAACATGACGACGGAGAATATTGTTTTATTGTTATTGTTGGTTCTCAGGAAAAGAAAATCGGCGTTATGGTTGACGCTCTGATTGGCGAAGAGGACGTTGTTATAAAACCGCTTCATGATCAGTTTACTTCTTCACCAGGAATTGCTGGTGCTACAGTTCTTGGAGATGGTTCTATTTCTTTGATTATTGATGTTAGCCAGTTACTTGAGCTTGGTGTGCGGCAGGAACTTGATGCTCAGCAGATTCGTGAAGCCGAAGCAATTAAAAATGGAAGCAGAGGGTAGATAAATGGCAACTATACAAG
>CAVCIJ010000342.1:0-5481 GCA_963601995.1 bacterium
TTACTGTAAATGTGTATTCATTGCCTACTGTAAGACCTGTAAACAATGCACCGTCTGTTCCGCTAGAAGCAGTCTTTGATTCTACTGTGTCGCTTCCACTTGAACTTGCACTTACGCTGTATGTGCAGGCAATTTCATTTCCGTCTGAATCATAATTTACAATGTTGTTCCAGGTAACCAAAATTGAACCTGTGTATTTTGCTTCAGCAGTTACAGCTAAAGTTTCAAGTTCAATTTCTGCTTCAATGCCGCTTTCCTGAACATTGCCAACAGTATCGTAAGCGTACAATGTGTAAGTTACATTTTCTGAAAGTCCAGTTAAAACATAGAATTCTTTATCTGTAACTTTTGCAAGTTCACTTCCATCACTAGTTAAAATCTTTATTCCAGCAAAATCTGTGTCACCAGGATTTGTCCAGCTTATTTTTGCAGAATCCGTTCCTGAACTTACACTTACACTCTCAAGTTGTGGAGCTTCTGTATCTGCTAAAGTAGTAACAGAAATAATTGTGTTGCGGTTATCTTCTTCATTTACAACTCCTTCACTTTCATCCGTTCTGGCACTGTCGTTTCCAAGTGCATCTTTTGCGTGAGCTGTAATTGTATAATTATGAGAATTTTGAGAACGCTCAAATCCAGAAATAAGAATTTCAAGTTCAGCATTTGCTTCAACTTTAGAAACATCAAGTCCATTTGTTTCATCGTAATTTTCGATTGCATTTGAAAGATCTGGAACTGCAACAGAATCAGCATCACTTTCATCAGAGCAAACTATGCTGAACAAAAGATAAGCTGTATCGTCAGTAGAATCACCCTTTGTGTACGTTAATGTTATAGTTTCTTCAGTATTACCAGAAACGGCAAGAGACGGAGCAGACGGTGGAGTTATATCATTAGTTGTTGCAATTTCAATGCCGGAAGTATTGCTTGTATACCAGCCGTCATTTGCAATTGCAGTAATTTCAACATAATAATTCGACACGGCATCCAAAGATGTTGTGTTTGTTAAAGATGTTGCGTCATTTTCAAGAGTTCCTGACTCAACTAAAGTTTTTTCAGTTACAGAAGTTTCTTCAGAATCAGCTGATGTTGTAAGCTTATAAATTTCATAGCTAAGACTAACAAAAGAAACATTCTGAGGATTTGCCCAGTTTAATGTAAATACGTGTTCATTCTGATCGCTAACGGTAAAATCTTTGAGTTGGTAGGCAGAATTTTCAGCAACATAACTTGCCTTTACAAAAACAGTTTTCCTGATTGTATCTGATGAAGCAAAAATTGCATAAACACTGAAATTTGTTTCAAGTTCAGTTTCGTCCTCTGCAAGTTCCAGATCGTCCGCTAAAGTCCAGGTTACAATGCTTGAATAAGTTCCGTCAGAATTTTCGCTTACTTCTGTTGTAGAAAATTTTATTTTTGATGAAGATGATTTTATTTGAATTTTAGAAGGCTTTTCGTTTGCAACTGTAACTGTAAAACTTCCGCTCGCCAGTCCCACAATTGAATTTGTAGCATCAAGAACAAAGTCATAGTTTGAATTACTAGAAGAAGAAAGTCCTGTAATTGAAAGCTCGGCATCCTTTTCTTCAGTATTGATGTAATCGTAAAGATTTTGATTCCTGCACGATACAAAAACTGCCGCCGCGCCTAATGCAGCAAGCAAAACACGTTTTAAATTTTTAAACATACTTCCCCCAAAGAGAATAAAAATAAAGTCCCAGTTTTTATGAAAACCTTTTCATAATATTATTCTATAACAATTTTCAAAAGTCAAATGAATTTAATTTAATTTGAAAAAATTGCTAAAAAAGCGGCCTTTCTAACAAAAAAAATTCTTTGCTTTAAGAAATATCTGCAGGATTTACGCAAATTTTACTAAAAAAAATTATTATTAAGAAAACGTTTTCGACATTACGCGCGTCATTTTTTTTACAAAGTTTTGCAAGACACAATTTATTTATAAAACAAAGCCCGATTACAAAATAAAAGGCAATCTAAAAAATTTAAGGCGATAAACAAAGTCTAGCCCTGCGTGTAGCGGCGCGCAAAGCGCGTTCTGGAGCGCAGCGGAAGAATGAAGATAGCACGAAGTGCGTACGGAACCGCGCAAGGCAGGCCGCAAGAAAAAAAAGTACGCTCCAGAAAATCAAAAAAATTAAAAACCAAATTCTTTTATTAAAGACTGCATTTCGCTTAAAGTGATTTCTACGCTGCTTCCGTGACGGATGTCGCCGCTTGGATACGAAGTTTTATCGTTTTCTTTCCAGGTTAAGAAATTACTTGTTTCAAAAGTTGCGAACACTTTGCTTTGTTTTGCATCGTGTGCGTCTAAAATGCAAATCCACTTGTTTACGCCGGAATTTGGTCTAAAACAGAACATTCCTTCGCCCTGATTGTAAGTTCCGCCGGCTGCTTCCTGAACCTGTTTTCCGTTATATGCACGGCTGTAAATATAATTTGTGTTGAAGGAATTTGGCAAAAGTGAATTTGAATAGTTTTCTGCCATTCCGTAATATCCTGAGCATTCATCTTTGTAAAAAAGATAGAATTTTCCGTTGTCGTCAGAACAAACGCTGCAGTCAATATTTGAATTTTGAGGGTCAAAGTAAACCTGCGGTTCTGTGAAAGTTTCAAAATCATTTGTAAAGTTTACAAAGGTGCGGCGATAGCTTGTTGAATGTCCGCTTGTTGTTTCATAGCGATTTTTCTTTGCATTGTAAGATTTGCTTGTAGTTCCATTAGTTTCGCCCTGTCCGCTCCAAATTACGCCGTAGCAGTAAGTTTCTGTTGTTTCTGGATCTGTAAAAATAACTTCGCCGTTATTGTGAATAATTTCCGGTGCCCAGCAAAACTGATAATTTGAATTTTTTGTGTAAAATGCTGTTTTTGATTCATCGCTTACCATCTGAACCTGACGCTCATTTTTCCAGGTAATTAAATCGTCGCTGTCTGCAAAAATAAGACAGCTTGTGTTTACGTCCCAGTAACTTGAAGTTGTATATTTCCAGCTTGAAATTTCGCTGGTTGTACCATCGTACAAAAGATGATTTCCAAGTGAACTTGCGTCTGCTGCGTAAGTTGTCCAGTCTGTTGCAATCATTAAATATTTTCCGTCCGGCTTTTTTACGATGTAAGGATCGCGAACTCTGTTTCCTCCAATTGTAGAAATTTTAAAAACTGATGAATTTGAATTTAGGGCAGTCCAATGCAAACCGTCAGTTGTAATTGCAAGATGAAGATTCTGCTCGTCTACAGTATGACTTGTATCTAAAAAATATCCCATTACGCGAAGACATCTTCCGCCGTTTTGTGCGCAGACTGTGCGTTCTACAGCAGATGATTTTGTGTTTGTTCCGTCAGAAAACTGGGCATAAATTTTAAATGTGTATTCTTCGCCTTCTGTTAGTGAAGTCCATTCATAATAATTCTGATTTGAATTTGTATTCACATACGAGGAAACTTTTCCATTTGAATCTTCAATTCCTACAAAATAAGTTTGTGCGTCAGAAACTTCTTCCCAAATCAAAAACGCCTTTGCATTCTGACTGGAATTTTCTTCTGGCAATTCACCACAACTTGCACTCATAAAAACCATCCCTAAAGCAATAATTGACATTAAACTTGTAAAAATTTTTTTCATCTTTTTCATTTTTTCTCCCGATTTTTTTTTAATTGCCTGTAAAACTATTCTTCATATCCGTAAACTGAAACTTCGTGAATTCCGGCAGTCCACCAGGCACCGCTTGTTCCGTGGTTTACATCGTTTATTGCGCTTACTTTTATGCGGATATATTTGTACTTTGTTTCTGAATATTCGTTGTCAATAAGGTTTTCATTAAATCCGATTATGTAATTGTCGCTGCGGTCTTTTATTGTAGTCCAGGTTGAACCGTCAGTACTTGCGTCAATTGTGTACTGACTTGCACTTTCTGAACCGTTGTAATTTTTGAATGTTACATCCACTTCTTTTATGTAAGCAGCATTGTCTAAGGTTACTACAAAATTATAAGCTGCTTTTGAAGACGGTACGTATCCGTTGTAAGTTCCCCAGGAAGGACTTGAAGCATTTGCTGCATAACTGACTCCGTCAACTGCATTTGATGAAGGATAATCATCTGCGCTTGTTGTTGTACGCGATGTATCACAGCCAATTGAAAGCAATTTTCCTTTTTGAACTGGAATTACAAGACCTTTATCATAGTCATATTTTATTTGCGGATAATAATCATAAAATGCGTATCCATCACAAAACTTAATAGGCAGCATTCTTTGCGCAAAGGCAATTCCGCTTGTACCTAAATAACTGTCTGTAGGAATTGCCGGATCAGGATATCTCCAGCCCTGACTCCAGCGGTTTGCGAGCATATAATAATTTTCGCCGATTTTTTCAATTTGTCCGCTTTGTGCTCCAAAAGTCGTTCTGTTTCCTACAGAAATTAAAGTTTCGTCAGAGAGTTTTTTGATTTTTGAAGAAGACTGATAAGCACCTTGTGTTGGATACCAGCCGGCACTTTCTGAACTGAAAAGATAATAAAATCCATCAACTTTTCTAAGACAAGGAGCTTCTCTTGAACTTGAAGACAATGTGATTGGAAGTGTATTTGAAACATCTAAATAATCATCTGTAAGTTTGTACATTGTCTGGCTTGAAACTGAAGAAATTATGTAAGCACTTCCATCTGAATCTACAAAGGAAGTTAAATCGCGGCTGGCATTTCCCTGCGGCTGAAAAGGAGCACCTGCGGCTTTCATAATTCCGCTTCCAGGAACTGTATAAAGGCAAATTACTTCGCTCAGGGTGTAATTTATGCCGTTTTCGTAGTGCGACCAGTTTATTACAGTTCCGTCTTTACGAACTATGTAGCTTGTAGATTCAAGTTTGCAACCGTTTCCGCTGTTATATTCTGCGCTTAAATATTCGCAGTAACGAGGATTTGCCGTTCCATCAGAAAAATCATCTGGATTACCCGAAATTACAATTCCATCAAAACCGTTTTCAGTTGTAGTCCACTCATCATCATTTGGATATCCTGTAAGACTGTACTGTTCTGTGTAACTTACGGCGTTATCTGATGAACGCGAATAAATGTAGCGCCAGTATTTTCCGTCAGTATAAATTTCGTCAGCAGGCTTGTTTACAAGTGATTGAACTGTATTGTCAAAAACATCGCCGTTTGTTGTGTCAGTAAAAGGAACGCACTTTACTGGTGAACTTTCTGCAAGAACCTTATTTTTTGCTGAAAAAGCCTGAACTTTGTAATAATAAGTTGTATTTTCAGCATCATAAACATCGTACATTGTGCCAGGAATTCTTTGTCTGGATTTTTTTTGAATAACTTCGCTCCAGGAACCATTTGCACTTTCTGCTCTAAAAAGTCTGTAGTAAGAAGCACCGCTAAAACTGTTCCAGTGAAGTTTAAAATTATCTACAGAAGATTCTCCTTCAAGTTCAAAAGACTGGGCGGTTAAAACAAATTCAGG
>CAVCIJ010000343.1:0-6725 GCA_963601995.1 bacterium
AACAAGTGCAATGAGCGTTCCTCACGAAATTGAATACAAAATAAAATTTGAAATTTCAGAATAAAAAATTTTCTGTCTAAAAAAAGCGCGGCCTAAAAAACCGTTGCTTTTGAAATTTTAGTTTTAAATTTTCTGATTATGAATTTTTTATACAAGAATTTTAAGTTTTTACATTTTGAAAAAAATTTACTTTTTGCATATTTATTTTTTTTGCTTTTCTTTGTCTCCTGTTCATCTAAAGGTCAGGATAAAAATCTAAAAAAAATATCTTCCAATGAAACTGACTTTTTTAAAATGGAAAAAACAGGAAGTCTTGAACTTCTATACGCAAAAGAATTTTCTGCAGACTTTTATGGAAGCAGCGTTTTGTTAAAAATTTCAGGCGGACAGAATTTTTTTATTATTTCAGAAAATTCTTCAGTTCCAAAAAATCTTCCTCAAAAAACTACTGTTCTTAAAAAGCCACTTTTAAACGTTTATCTTGTTTCAAGTTCGGCAATGGATTTTGTATGCAAACTTGATTCAATTTTTAATCTTGGATTTTCTGGAACAAAAAAAGACGGCTGGTTTATTCCTGAAGCAAAAGAGGCAATGGAAAAAGGAAATGTTTTGTACGCCGGAAAATACAGTTCGCCGGATTATGAACTTTTGTATTCTAAAAAATGCTCTCTTGCCGTTGAAAATACGATGATTTATCACAGTCCGGAAACAAAGGAAAAGCTTGAGGAACTGGGAATTCCTGTTCTGGTGGAAAAATCAACTTACGAAAGTCATCCTTTGGGAAGGCTTGAATGGATAAAACTTTATGGAATTTTGTTTGATAAACTTGACGAAGCCTGCGATTTTTATACAAATCAGATTGAAAAAGTTTTGAAATTTTCAGAGGAAGAAAATTCTGGAAAAACTGCGGCGTTTTTTTACATTACATCAAATGGTTCTGTAAATGTTAGAAAAAGTGGCGATTATATTTCGAAGATGATTGAAATGGCGGGCGGAAAATATGCGCTTTGTGATGTTCTGCCGGAAGATGAAAATTCTCTTTCCACAATGAATATGCAGTTTGAAAAATTTTATCTTGTGGCGGCGGATTCTGACATTCTGATTTACAACAGCACTGTGGATAAAAATCTTTTTAACAAAAATTCTCTGCTTGAAAAAAATCCTATGCTTGCGGATTTTAAGGCTTTTAAGGAAAACAAGGTTTACTGTACCGAAAGTAATTTTTTTCAGGAAACAACGGGACTTGCGGATTTTATGGAAGACCTTCACAATATTTTTTATGAAAACAATGCAAAACTTAAATACATCAAAAAGATTGATACAGGAATTTAGTTTTGGCTGCTTAACAAAAATTTTATTTTGAATTTGAAAAAATTTACTGATTTGGAAAGAATTTTAAGATGAAAAAAAGATGTGTCCTTACATTTATATTTGTTTTTCTTGCACTGATTTTAGCGTTTTTATGGAATGTATGTGCAGGAAGTGTTTATTTTTCTCCGGCAGAAATTTTTAAATCACTATTTGGAAAAGAAGAAAATCTTGTTCTTTTGAGGATTGTAAAAAATATTCGTCTGCCAAGAATTTTTTCAGCTTTACTTTTAGGTGGCGCTCTTTCAGTTTCAGGATTTTTACTTCAGACTTTTTTTGGAAATCCGCTGGCCGGACCTTATGTTTTAGGAATTTCTTCTGGTGCAAAATTTTTTGTTGCACTTTCAATGATTTTCTTTTTGGAAAGAGGAATTACACTCAGTTCATTTGGAATGATTTTGAGTGCTTTTTTAGGGTCAATGACCTCTCTTTTTATAGTTCTTATTCTTTCACTTAAAGTAAAAAATATGTCAGTTCTTGTTGTGTGCGGAATTATGATTGGCTATATCTGCTCGGCGTTAACTGATCTTTTTATAACTTTTGCAAACGATTCTAATATTATAAATTTGCACAACTGGTCGCTCGGAAGTTTTTCTGGGTCTTCATGGAATGATGTGGCTTTTATAGCGCCTCTTGTTTTTGCAGTTTGCCTGGCAGTTTTTTTTCTTTCAAAGTCGATTGGTGCTTATCAGCTGGGCGAAGATTACGCTCAAAATATTGGCGTTCACGTAAGGCTTTTGCGTTTTATTCTGATTGTTCTTTCAAGTTTGCTTTCCGCCTGCGTTACAGCCTTTGCCGGACCTATTTCTTTTGTGGGAATTGCAGTTCCGCATCTTGCACGGCTTTCTTCTGGTGAAACGCGTCCTCTTTTTTTAGTTCCACTTTGCTTTTTTTTAGGTGCAGTTGTAACTCTTTTTTGCGATGGAATTGCGCGGACTTTGTTTGCTCCTACAGAATTCAGCATAAGCACGGTTACGGCGATTTTTTTGGTTCCCGTTGTAATTTTTATGATGATTTCAAATCAGAAAAAAAACTTAGGATAAAAAATTATGGCTGAAGAAAAAAAATTAAAATTCACTTTGCAAACAAAAAATCTATGCGCAGGATACGGAACTTGTGAAATTGTAAAAAATGTAAATTTTGAAATAAAAAAAGGCGAAATTGTAACGCTCATTGGACCAAACGGAGAGGGAAAATCGACTGTTCTTAAGACAATTACACGGCAGATAAAAGCACTCGGTGGAAAGGTTTATTTTTGTGGTGAAGATATGGATTTTCTTGCTTTAAAGAAAATTTCTAAAGGCGTTTCAATGGCAATGACTCAAAGAATCCGAAGTTCAGATATGACGTGCCGCGATGTTGTTGCAAGCGGACGCTATCCTTATACAGGATATCTTGGTCTTTTAAAAGACGAAGACGAACTTGCAGTTGAAGAAGCGATTTCTTTACTTGGTGCTTCAGACTTTGCAAATATAAAATTTTCATCAGCAAGTGACGGACAAAAACAGCGCATTATGCTTGCACGTGCGGTCTGCCAGGACACAGATCTTATTGTTTTAGACGAGCCTTCTTCGTTTCTTGACTTACGTCACAAAATTGACATTGCAAGGCTCATTTTCTTTCTTGCGAAAAAAAAGTCAAAGTCAGTTTTAATGTCACTTCATGATCTGGATATGGCAAAGGAATTAAGCGATTTTATAATCTGTATTTCTAATCAGAAAGTTTTAAAAAGTGGAAAGCCGGAAGATATTTTTTGCGGCGGATTTATTCAAAATCTTTTTGGACTTGAAGAAAATGAATTTAACAGTGAAGCCTGCACAGTAAATTTTAATCTTGATGAAATAAAAAAAATCTCTGACAAAACTGAAAAAAAATCTGCTGAAAAAAAAGATGATTTATTTTGCATAGGGAAAATTTTTTTTGAAAATAATAAAAATTTTCTGTCAGCAAAAAAAAGGGCAAAAGTCATTATGGTTCAAGGAACAATGTCGAATGCGGGTAAAAGTTTTCTTGTTGCCGCATTGTGCCGGATTTTTCATCAGGACGGATTTAAGGCAGCTCCTTTTAAATCGCAGAATATGGCGTTAAATTCTTTTGTAACAAAAGAAGGTCTTGAAATGGGAAGGGCGCAGGCGATGCAGGCGGAAGCTTGTGGAATTGAACCGCTTGTTTGTATGAATCCGATTCTTTTAAAACCAACGGGCGACACTTTTTCTCAGGTTATTGTGAACGGGAAACCTTTTGCTGATATGAGTGCAAAGCAGTATTTTGATTTTAAAACTTCCCTCATTCCTCAAATTCTTTTGGCGTTTAAAAAACTTGAAGAAGAAAACGACATAATTGTTATTGAAGGAGCCGGAAGTCCTGCAGAAATAAATCTTAAAAAAAATGACATTGTGAATATGGGGCTTGCTTCGCTTTTGGATTCAAATGTAATTCTTGCAGGCGACATTGACAGGGGCGGAGTTTTTGCTCAGCTTTTAGGAACACTTAATCTTCTGGAAAAAGATGAAAGAAAAAGAATTAAGGGACTTGTAATAAATAAATTCCGCGGCGATAAATCAATTTTAGATCCAGGAATTAAAATGCTCGAAAAGAAATGCGGCGTTCCTGTTGCTGGTGTGCTGCCTTTTATCCGCATAAATCTTGACGACGAGGACAGTCTTTCATCCCGTTTTTATAAAAAAGAAAATGCCCTCGTAAACATGGAATTGTGCGACTTCCTCATATTTCAAATTTTACTGATTTTAATGTTTTTGAGCAGATTTCAAATGTTTGTGTAAATTACATTGAAAGTGCTGGCGAACTTGAAAAAATGGATGCTCTTTTTATTCCAGGAAGCAAAAATACAATAGGTGATTTAGTCTGGCTTAAAAAAAATAATCTTGATTCTGCTATTAAAAAATTTGCGCAGAAAAAAATGACTTTAGGAATTTGCGGCGGATTTCAAATGCTTGGCCGTTGCGTAAAAGATCCTTCAAATTCAGAAGGCGGCGGTTTTGAAGGAGGACTTTGTCTTTTGGATATGGAAACAGTTTTTTCATCAGAAAAAAAACTTTCGCAAACAGGCGGAACTCTAAAAAATTTCAGTGGAGAATTTGATTTTCTTTCTGGAAAAAATTTTTCGGGTTACGAAATTCATTTTGGAAAAACAATTTCATCTTCTGATAAAGACGAATTTTTTCTTTGCAAGGGAAATACCGGCGGGACGTATATTCACGGATTTTTTGATTGCGAAAATATTGCCTTGGATTTGGTAAAAAAACTTGCGTTAAAAAAAGGAATAGAAGATTTATCTGTCTTTAAAAATTCTGCAGAGGACTATAAAAAATTTAAAGAATCGCAGTACGATATTCTTGCTGACAGTGTAAGAAAAAATCTTGATATGCAGTCAGTTTATAAAATGCTAAAGGTGGCGCGCGTATGAAAGAAAATTTTTCTTATGAAGAAATTTTTTGCATCATAAAACAAAACTGGGACAAAATTGCAAAGCCTCTTGATAGTCTTGGAAAATTTGAACAGGAAATTTGCAAAATTGGTGCCTGCCAGAAAAAAATAATTCCTTCGCTCAAAAAATGTGCGCTTTTGATTTTATGCTCCGACAACGGAATTGTTGAAGAAGGAGTAAGTCAGTCAGGTTCAGAAGTAACAGAAATCTGTGCAAAAAATATTGCCAGTGCAAAATCAGCTTCTGGAGTTGTAGCAAAAAAAAATGGTGTAAAAATAATTGTCGCAGATGTTGGAATGAAATGTGAAAAAACTCCGCACAAAGTCTTAAATTTTAAAGTGAGAAAGGGAACAAGAAATTTTTTTAAGGAAAAGGCGATGACTCGTTTTGAACTTGAAAAAGCGTTTCTTGCGGGAAAAAATCTTGCTTTAAAAATCAAGAAAAAAGGATTTAATCTTATTTGCATAGGCGAAATGGGAATTGGAAATACAACAACTTCAAGTGCTCTTGCTGCTGCAGTTTTGGGATTAAGTGCAAAACAAGTTACAGGCAGAGGAGCCGGTCTTGATGACAAAAAATTTTCAAAAAAAATTGATGTGATTGATTTTGCCATAAAAAAATATTCTCTTGCAGGAAAATCAGCAATTGAAGTTCTTGAGGCTGCCGGTGGATTTGATATTGCGGCAATGGCTGGAGTTTATTGTGAGTGCCGTAGGTTGAATATGCCTGTAATTCTTGACGGAGCAATCAGTCTTGCGGCTGCTCTTGTAGCAAAAGAAATTTGCCCTGATGTTGAAAAATGTCTTATTCCGTCTCATAAAAGTCGCGAACCTTTGTGTCTGAATGTTTGTGAACGATTAAAACTTTCTCCTGTTATTGATGCTGAAATGGCGCTTGGCGAAGGAAGTGGTGCGCTTTTGATGCTTTCGCTTTTAAGAGACTGTCTTGAAGTTTACAAAAATTGCGTTCCTTTTTCAAAAAGCGGGGTAGGGCAGTATAAGCGTTATGATTGAACTTGTTTTTGGCGGAAGTGCGAGCGGAAAGTCAGATTTTGCGGAAACTGAAATTCTAAAGTTTTGCTCACAAAAAAATTATTACATTGCCACGATGAAAGTTTTTGGTAAAGAGGAAGAAGAGCGAATTTGCCGCCACAAAAAAATGCGTTCAGGAAAGGGCTTTATTACAATCGAGCAGAGCGAAAATCTTGAAAATGCACTTTTAAAGGCTGACAAAAAAACTCTAAAAAAAAGCAGTGCACTTGTAGAATGCCTTTCAAATCTTTGTGCAAACGAAATGTTTACCAGCGGAAAAAAAGATTTTAATCTTGCAGAAAAAAGAATTCTTAAAGGAATCGATATTTTATGTTCTTCATTTGAAAATGTGGTTTTTGTAAGTGCAAATGTTTTTTCAGACGGCGAAAAATATACAGATGAAACTTTGGCTTATATGAGGATTTTAGGAAAAGTCAATTCGTATATTTCACAAAGAGCACAAAAAATTGTTGAACTTGTTGCAGGAATTCCAGTTTTTATACGGAGCAGATAAAATGAAATTTATAAAAACTTTTTTCAGATCAGCGGCGGTTGCATTTTCTCTTTATTCAAAAATTCCTATGCCAAGATTTAAATGGGCTTCAGATGATATGAAATATCATCTTTGTTTTTTTCCGCTTGTTGGATTTTTTATTGGAATTTGCGAAATTCTTTTAAATCTTTTTTGTGAAAAATTTCTTCCGGGAAAAATTTTCAGAGTGTGCATAATGCTTTTTTGCCCGATTTTTATTACTGGCGGATTTCATTTAGATGGATTTATGGACAGCTGCGATGCACTTTCATCTTTTGAGGAAAAAGAAAAAAAACTTGAAATTTTAAAAGATGCGCATATTGGGGCATTTTCAGTGATTTTACTT
>CAVCIJ010000344.1:0-9762 GCA_963601995.1 bacterium
ATTCTGAACTCGAAAATGACTTGCCAGGCGAAGAAGTTATTTCAAACGAAACTATCGCAGATGAAGAAAGTGAACTTGAAGCAGATTTGCCAGGTGAAGAAGTTGCCGCAAATGAAACCGTCGCAGATGAAGAAAACGAACTTGAAGACGATTTAAGCGTTGAAGAAGTTGCTCCGAACGAAACTGTCGCAGACGAGGAGACCGAACTTGAAGCAGATTTGTCAGGCGAAGAAGTTGCCGTAAATGAAAACATCGCAGACGAAGAAACTGAACTTGAAGACGATTTAACTGTCGAAGAAGTAAGTCAGGACGAATCAGAAAGTATAGAATTTTCTGAGATTTCAAGAAATTCTATAAAAACTCAAAAAACTTCTGATGAAGAAGAACTTGAGTCAGTTGAAGATGAAAATGAAGAATATGATGCAATTGTTCTTGTCCCTGCAGAAGCTGAGAGTCCAAAAGAGAATACTTTTGAAAATGAAAAAGCTGATGAACAAAAAGATGATGAAACTTTGATTCTTGAAGTGAATGAAGTTCAGGGCAAAAATCAGATAGAAACTGAAAAAGTGCAGAATGATGCACCTCAGTCAATTCAAAGTCATATTGTTGCAGAAAAAGATCTTGAAAGAAGTTTATATTATGTTCAAATTGCAAGTTTTGCAAAAGAAGAAAATATTTTGAACGTGCTAAAAACATATAATAAGTATCCGATTGTTTTGGTTCCGCAGAAAAATGGAATTTATAAAGTTCTTGTAGGACCTTTGACTGTAGATGAATACGGTGTTGTTCTTGCGAAGTTTAAGGCATTTGGATTTAAGGATGCCTTTGTTCGTGAAATAAAATAACCTTTTTAAATTGACAGAAAAAAATTGACACTTGCCATTTCTGAATTGTTCAAGATAAAAAAATATTTTGAAAAAGTCAGAATGGCATTTTTTTTATTATAGTTCCCTAAAATCTTGAATTTTGCTATAATACCACAAAAATTTTATCAGTTTTATAAACTTGAAGGAAAAATTATGTATAAATCAGTTGATCCAAAGGTAAATTTTCCGGAACTTGAAGAAGAAGTTTTAAAATTCTGGAAAGAAGATGACACTTTTAAAAAGTCAGTATCGCAGAGAGAAGGCGCAGAAGATTTCGTATTTTATGACGGACCTCCTTTTGCTACAGGACTTCCACACTTTGGACATTTTATTCCGTCTACAATAAAAGACATTATTCCACGCTACCAGGCAATGCGCGGTAAAAGAGTTGAGCGGCGTTTTGGCTGGGACTGTCATGGTCTTCCTGTTGAAAACTTGATTGAAAAGGAACTTGGAATCAATTCTAAACATGAGATTGAAGCTTACGGAATTGATAAATTTAATGATAAATGCCGCGATTCAGTTTTGCGCTATACTTCTGAATGGCAAAAAACAATTACAAGAATGGGGCGCTGGGTTGATTTTGATAACGACTACAAAACAATGAATCCGTCTTATATGGAATCAATCTGGTGGGTTGCAAAGTCTCTTTGGGATAAGGGACTCATTTACGAGGGAAAATATATTCTTCCATACTGTCCTCGTTGCTCTACAGTTCTTTCAACACACGAACTTGCACAGGGGTATAAGGAAAAACAAGATCCTGCTGTAACAATCAGATTTAAGGTTACACAGGCACCTCAGTCTTTTGACGACAGCGAAATTGCCAACGAAAAAACTTATTTCCTTGCGTGGACAACAACTCCCTGGACTTTACCGTCAAATCTGGGACTTTGTTTTGGTCCTGATATAGATTATGTAAAAATTCTAGACAATGCGTCTGGAGATTATTATATTCTTGCTGAGCACAGGCTTTCTGCATATTACAAGAGCGAAGATCAGTACAAGATTATTTATCGTAAGAAGGGAAACGAGTTTAAAGGTGCAAAATATGAGCCTCTTTTCCCTTATTTTGAATATTTAAAAGATTCTGCAAAGTGTGAGGAAGAAACTCATCAAAAATGTACAGACGGTGCTTTCCGTGTTTTTAATGCAGACTATGTTTCTACAGATGATGGTACTGGAATTGTTCATATTGCGCCTGCATTTGGAGAAGAAGACAATAAGGTTTTTAAAGGAACTGGAATTCCGAATGTTGAACCTATGGATGCAGAATGTAAGTTTACATCACCTGTAGAAGATTATAAGGGACGCTTTGTAAAAGATTGTGATAAGGACATTATTGCCCGCTTAAAAAAAGAGGGCAAACTTGTAAAACACGAAACTGTTGTGCACCAGTATCCGCATTGCTGGCGATGTGGTTCACCTCTTATTTACCGCGGAATCGGTTCCTGGTTTGTAAAAGTTGCCGATCATCATGAAGCTTTGCTCAGGGCAAATTCTCAAATAAAGTGGCAGCCTGCTCACATAAAAGAAGGCCGCTTTGGAAAATGGCTTGCTGGTTCAAGAGACTGGGCTGTAAGCCGCAACCGTTATTGGGGAAATCCTATTCCAATCTGGAAGTGCGATAATCCTGAATGTAAGAATGCACTTTGTATTGGTTCAAGAAAAGAACTTGCAGATTTGAGCGGCACTTATCTTGATGACTTACACAAGCAGTTTGTTGATAAAGTTACTTTTAGGTGTCCAAAGTGTTCTAAAGGTACAATGCACAGAATTCCTGAAGTTTTTGACTGCTGGTTTGAATCAGGAAGCATGCCTTATGCTCAGGTTCATTATCCTTTTGAAAATAAAGAAAAATTTGAAAAGAATTTCCCTGCTGACTTTGTTTCTGAAGGTCTTGATCAGACTCGCGGATGGTTTTACACACTCACAATTCTTGCAAGTCATCTTTTTGATAAGCCTGCATTTAAAAACTGCATCGTAAATGGAATTGTTCTTGCCGAAGACGGAAGAAAAATGTCTAAGTCTTTGCGCAATTATACTGACCCTGTTGAGGCAATAAATAAATTTGGTGCAGATGCAATTCGTTTGTTCTTAATGCATTCTGCAGTTGTAAGAGCTGACGAAATCCGCTATTCAGACGACGGAGTTCGCGATGTAATAAAAAGCTTTATTTTGCCACTGTGGAATTCCTATAGTTTCTTTGTTCAGTATGCAAATATTGACAATGTTTGCTGCACAGGTCACGAATTTGATAAAAAGACTCCTTCAAATCCTCTGGATAAGTGGCTTCTTTCTGTAAGTCAGAAAATGATTGATGATGTTACAAATGCAATGGAAGATTATGATTTAAGTTCTGCAATTGATCCAATGCTTGCGTTTATTGACCAGATAAATAACTGGTATATTCGTCGAAACCGCCGCCGCTTCTGGAAATCAGAAAACGATGAAGATAAGCTTGAAGCTTACGGAGCACTTTATTACGCTTTAAAAACATTCTGTCTTGTGGCAGCTCCATTTATTCCGTTTATAACAGAAACGATGTGGCAGAATTTAAAGACTGATGAAGACAAAGAATCAGTTCATCTTATGGATTATCCAAAATCTGATGAACGGCTTCGCGACAAGAACCTTGAGTTCCAAATGGAAACTGTTCAAAAAGCTGTTTCAATGGGAAGGTCTTTAAGAAATCAGTTTAATATCAAAAATCGTCAGCCTCTTTCAAATGTTGCCCTTGTTACAAGAAATCTTGAAGAAAAAAAGGTTCTTGAATCAATGAGTGCAACAATTGCTGAAGAACTGAACGTTAAGGAAGTTATTTTCCACGACCGCGAGTCTGACCTTGTTGAATACAAGGCAAAGGCAAATTTCAAGGTACTTGGAAAAATTTTGGGAGCAAAGATGAAAGTTGCTGCCGGCAAAATTTCTTGTATTTCTGGTGATGAAATTGCAAAAATTGTTGACGGCGGAACTCTTGAAATCGATGTTGACGGACAAAAAATCACATTGAATTGCGAAAATGTAATTATTGAGCGTTTTGAAAAAGAAAATCTCAAGGTAATTAACGACGGAACTTTAACTGTTGGTCTTGATACAAAAATCACTGAGGATTTGAAAAAAGAAGGTTATGCACGTGATTTAGTGCGTGGGGTTCAGAATTTAAGAAAAGAATCTGGATTTGAACTTACTGACAGAATTAAGCTTAGCGTTACTGGTGATGAAATTTTAAAGCCTGCATTTGAGGATTTTAAAGATTTTATTTCCGGAGAAACTTTAGCATCTTCTATTGAATGGAATTCTTCTCTTTGCAACGGAAAGCAGATTGATGCTGATGATGCAAAGTGGTCAGTTTCCATTCAAAAAGCTTAAAATTTTTTGAGGCGGCTGAAATGAAATTTGGTTTTACTTCGACTAAAAAAAATCTCTTTAGTATTATAAAATTTTTTTCAGTTGCCTTAAGTTTTGTCATTTTGTTTGATGGATGCAAAAGTTCTGAAATTCAAGAAAATGAACGTTTGCATCCGCTTGCACTTCTTAGCGAAGATTCAAGTATTTATTTAAATGTACCTTCTTCAAGCCATGTTCCTCTTGTTGCAGAAATTCTTTGCGAGCAGTTAAATTCTTTGAGTTATGAAAATGCTGAACTTGCAGCAAAAAAAATCAATAATCTTTACGTAGGGCTTGGAACCGTAAAAGATCGTTCCCGGCTTGAAGTTTGTGCTGATGTTGATATTCCACAGATTGCAGTAAAAAAAATCTTTTCTAAGAAAAACGGCTGGAAAAATAAAAATCTTCTTCTTGAAAAAACAAATCTCGAAAGTCCTTACAAAAATTTATTTACTGTTTTTTACAGAGATGATTCTGATTTTAAGATTGCATTTCCAGAGCAGAAGACTTTTTTCCTTGCTGAAGAAATAGACCCATCTTTGCAAAAGTATGCAGATGGAATGCAGCTTAACAGTAATTTTCAAAATGGCTATCTTTCGCAAAAAAGCACTGACATTTTGTTTTATATAACGCGTCCTGGTCAGTATTTGCGGAATCTGATTGGAATTCAGTCTCGTGGAATCGATTTTGTTTACGGTTCATTGTCTTATGTGCCAAATAGAAAGAAATTAGATGAATATTCGGGTCTTTATGAGTTAAAGATTAATCTTCATCTTGCGGACAAAAGAACAATGAGCGTTTTTAAGAATTTGCTTTCAGTTTCGGTTGGTATGATGGGTGCAAAAATTGAGCAGAAAGATGAACAGCTTCTTGAACTTTCGCAAATTGAAGTGAGCAAAAATCAGATTAAAAACATGCTTTCGCGAGAATCAATAAGTGCTAAGCATTTTAGAGTTGACGGTGAAAAAATAATTAAGGAAAATAAAAAATAGCAGAATTTGCAGGGAGAAATATTATGGCTGTAGCTGATGAAAAAGTGATTTTAAAGGCAGAAGATTTAGACGGATATCTTACCGAAGAAGATCAAAAGGATCTTGAAAAAATTCAAGGTATGTACGAGGATACTTACAAATATTTTGTAACTGAAAACGAATCTAAAATTGTTGAAAGTTTTGACAAAATGGGTCATTTTATGCAGGAAATTTGCAAAAAGCATCCGAATATAAAAGTTTATTCTTTTGAAACTGAAGAAGGTGCACACGCAGAAGCAAGCCATGTTATTTCAAAACTTCGTGATATAAAAACTGACCATGCGGAATTTATGTATTATACTCAGAGAGCCTTTGAAATGCTTTTCCGTTTGGCTTATACAGAACAACACTGTGATCAAAAAAATCATATCTTTGTAAAAACTCCTGTAACTTATCCGGTTCAAAATTATGCCGTTCATAAAATTCCTGACATTGATGCTGATATTGAAAATTCTGTTATGTGTGTTATGCTTCGCGGAGCTCTTCTTCCAAGCATGATTATGTCAAAAGAAATTGAAGAGTATTCTTCCAAAGGTTATGTAACTCCGTTTGCACTTTTTAAAATCAGCAGAGACGACACAAGAAAAGAAAATGATATGCAGTATATTTTGAATTTGAAGAATTCATTTTTTAACATTCAGGAACTCGACGGAAAAGATTTGATTTTTGCAGATCCAATGAATGCAACAGGCGGCTCTTTAGTTACAGTTGTAAAATATCTTTCAGCAAATGGAGTAAAGCCTAGAAGCATAAAATTCTTTAATGTGATTTCTGCACTAAAAGGCTGCATGAGAGTTACCCGTGCATTGGAAAACTGTACTTGCTATACGCTTTGGGTGGATCCAATTCTAAACGAAAAAGCGTATATTCTTCCAGGATTAGGCGATGCAGGCGACAGATTAAACGGAGTTGACAGTCACGAGCAGCCACGAAATATTATGCAGCTTCTTGCAGATTACGGAACAAACATTACAGGGCTTTACAGATCTCAACTTAGAAAAATAGAGCAGACTGTGCTTGGAACAATGTAAGTCCGCTAGCTTTTGATTCTTTATGAAAAAAAATTTTGTTTTTTTTGGATTGATTTCATTTTTTCTCTTTGAATTTTCTTCTTGCAGCACGTTTCATTTTGCGATTCCAGGGGAGGATGCGGTTGTAAAAAATAATATAAGTTCAGAATATTATTCGATTGCGTCTTCTTACGAGAATCTCAAAAATTACACGAAAGCTATAGAATATTACACACTGGCATCTAAAAACAAGAATTTGCTGTCAACTTGTAAATATAAAATTGCCAGATGCTATGCTTTAAATAAAGACTGGAAAAATGCAAAGACTGAATATAAAATAATACTTTCTTCTGATCCGGAAAATACGAATATTCAACTTTCAATGGCTTATATTTATGCGATGAGCGGTGATTTTAAGGAAGCTCTTGAACTTTACAAAAGTCTTCTTGAAAAAAATCCTTCAGATTTCTCGATTTTGAAAAATTATATAAGCGTTCTTATTTCCGATTCACAGTTTGACGAAGCAAAAATTCAGCTTATTCTTATGAAAGAAAAGTTTCCAGATCAAACAGATACTATAACTTCTCTTGAAAAAGCCTTGAATGAATCAATGCCAAAAGAAGATGTGCAGAATAAAAAAGAGATACAAGAGCAAAATCCTTCTGAAAAAAATGAACCTGAAAATCTTGATGATTTTGAAACTGAATTTTCGTAAAACTCTTAGTTTATTTTGCTAGATTCACTTGCGATATAGGCTCTGTATTTTTCTGGATTAACACGGAATGCTACAATCGGAGAATCCTTGTATTCTTTTGCATGAAAAAGTGCCTGTTCTGCTTCGTTAAAAAGCCTTTCACCGCTTATAAGCCGGGGAGAACGTGTTGAAATTCCAAATGCTGCCTTGTTTTCTTCGTCTTTTGATTCCAAAATCTTTTTTACGTTCTGTAAAATTTTTTGTGAAATTTCAATTGCCTGCTCCGTATTTGCATCCTGAAGAATAATTATGCATCCGTCATTTTTATAATTAAAAACAAGATCATTAAATTTCATTGTTTCAAGAATGTAACTGCTGATTTCTTCTCCACTTTCTCCAGTCCAGTCGACTTCTTCAATTTGTAAAAGTAAAAGCGCAAGATCAATTTCCATAGAAGCTGCGCGAACAAGTTCATTTTCCAGGCGGGGCATCATATATGATTCCCAGCCAAATTTTGTTACCGGCGAAAAAAGACCTTGCGGCTTGTTTTCTTTTTCCTGATTTTCAATCAATCCTTCTTCTTCAGCTTCTTTTTTTAAATCTGAGTTAATTTGATTTAAAACTTCCATTTCTTCCTGCGTAAATGTTAGCGGAGCAAAATCATCTTTTTCTTCAGAAGAAATGTCCTTATTTTCATCAGATTTTTTTTCCTCCAAATTTTGATTAAAATCTGAGTCTTCATTACGAAAATCTTCTTCTGTTTCTGCAGTTTCTGATTTTAAATTCAGATTTTTATCTTCACTGAAAATTTCATTTTTTTCATTCTGATTTTTTTCTTCGGCTGCCTGAAAGTTTTTTTCCAGAATTTCTTCAGAATCATT
Organism: bacterium; assembly: GCA_963601995.1. GTDB lineage: Bacteria > Spirochaetota > Spirochaetia > Treponematales > Treponemataceae > Treponema_D. The sequence continues at coordinate 7,873 of CAVCIJ010000344.1, forward strand.
TTCATTTTTTTCTGAATTTGAAAGAGAGTCTTTGCTAGCAAAATTTTCTTCATCAGATTTAGAATTTTGTTTTTTATAATTTAAAATCAAATAAATTGCGGTTGCAATGCTTGCAAGTAAAATCACTAAAAAAGCTGCAAGTCCTCTGTAAAAAATTGTGCTTGGTTTTAAAACATAAAATGCTACTTTTAGTGTAAGTAGATTTCCGTTTGATGAAGTAAAACTTGTAGATTTATTTTTTACAAGTTTTGAAGAATTTGAAGAAAGCTCATTTTGCTCAAAAAAATTCGGATAGGAAATAATTAGCTGTTCGTTTGCCGTAATTTGCAGAATTTTTATATCACTGAAATTTCCTATTGTTAATAAAAAATCATCTTTAAATTTTTCTGAATTTATTTCGTTTTTGCGTTCATCAATACTCAATGACCTTGAAAGTGAATTAAAGCGGTTTTCAATTTTTTTTTGTCCAGAAACGTAATCAAAAATCAGTGAAAGTGCATAAATCAAAATTGTAAGCACATAAATTGAAATTATTGTTATGCAAAATATGGAATTCTTTTTGTTTTTCATAAATTTAATTATATCTTAGGCATTCGTTGCATGCAAGTTTTATGAGTTCTGGCAAATTTTTTGTGGAGCAATTTTCGCGAAGATTTGCAATTAGCGGCAGAATTGAATAAAAATACGGATTTTTTAAAAGTTCATCAAGATTTTGTGTTTTTAATTTTTCAAGATTTTTTAAGTAAAGTAAAATTCCATTTTCATTTTTATTTTGATTTTCTAAATTTTGTTTCTGATTTGCAAAATTTTTTTCGTTATAAAAAAGATTTTCGTTTTTTATAAATGAATTTTTTTCTGCCCATTTTAAAAGCGAAGAGCCATAACTTTCAAGAACAGGTGAAGTGTAAAGTTGCGTTTTATTTTCCATTTTAAAAATCGTTGATTGAATTTTTTTTAATTCAGTTCTGAACTGCAAAGTCATAAATTTTGTTTCAGAATTTTTAAAGCGGTTCTGGCAAAAAGCAAAATTTAAATCGAGGTAAGTTCCTTTTGCGTAGGGTTTTTGTGTGTAAGAAAAATCCGCTCCGAAAAATTCAATTTTTTTAAATCCTGCAAGTCTTGCCCAATCGGCAGCTGCAATTGTAACAGTTCCGTCGCTTTCAAGTTCTAAAAGATTTTCTGTTCCACTTAAAATATTTTCAAGGGGATTTTTATTTTTGGTAAATTCAAAATTCTGATTTTTATTCAACACGAGTCTTACAGATTCGGGATTTGCGCATAAATCAAAAATAAAATGAATTTTATATTCACAGTCTTTTGGAATCGAAAAAAAATGACTTGATGAAATGTGCTGACCGTCAACAGAAATTACGCAGTCAGGAAAAATCTTGTTTTTTAAAAGAGCAGAAAATGCCGTGTCGCTTGAAATTATAAAATAAAAATTTCGTCTTTTTTTTAAAATTTCAATGCAGTTGTCAAGGCTTGACCCGGCTCCAATTACAGCCGCAGTTTTGTCTGTATTTAAATTTTTTAACGGTTTTGAAAAATTTAATATTTTGTAATTTAAAAAAATATTTCGTGTCCAGATTTTTCCAAAATGTGCTTGGACTGAATAGTCGGCTTTTAACGTTTCAAGAAATTTTTTTATTTGACATAAAATTTTGTCGCAAAGAATTTTGTTTTCATTTTCCCAACTTTTGTATGAACTTACGCAAAGATTTCCATAAACCGCCGGAAGATAAGATTGCAGAAAATTTTCCAGTTCATCAGCTGAACAAAAAATAATATTTTTGTTTTTTTCAAGTTCTCTCGTGCTTTCAAAAGTTCTGCAAAAATCAAGGCTTTCTTTGTCTGCCTCAACTGCAATTATTTTTGCATCCGGGAGTTTTT
>CAVCIJ010000345.1:0-2440 GCA_963601995.1 bacterium
AATCTTGACTTTATTCAGTTTATAAAGCGCTGATTTTATCTGATTTTAAAGATATTTTTGAAAAGCGATGTTTTAATTTGTTATATATCAACGAATTAAAACTCGCAGATATCTGGTAAAAAAAAAAATTCATTGTCAAAAAAAGTTTTTTATCTTTGTGCCGATAATTATTCTAATGAAAAAAAATCTGAAAAAGTCAAAAAAAAATCTTTTTCTTTTCTTTGCGCTTTTTTTTACACTTACAGCGTTTTGTCAGGAAGCAGATCCGCAAATTTTAAGTTCTGCTGATTTTGATGAAAATTCACAGAAGTCTGAAGTTCTTGTGCCGCCTCTTCTTTCGGGAATCTGGCAAAATCAAAACCGCTACATTATTTTTGACACAGGATATTTTTCTTCGTCCAGTCTAAAAAAAGATCAGAGTGAAAAAGATTTTATTCCGCAAATTGTACTCCGCACATTTTATCAGTGGTACAATGATCGGGCTGCAGAAAGTGAAGAATACAGCAAAAAAAATCCGCGTGATAAAAATAATACAACACAAAAATCTCCGGCAGAAAAAATTCTTATGAGCGTAAAACCGCTTACTTATTCAGCATATCCTGAAAATTCAAATATTAAAGAAAGTCAGGGAAAAATTGAATTTTATGCAAATGAAATTTCCTCAGGTGCCTGGAATCTTGAAATAAAATATCATGGAAATAAAGAAAATTGTAATATTCCTGTATGCGTGATTGGAAATGATTTGTACTTGAATTTTCTTGTAAAAAATATTGATGAAGAAAATCTGATAAAAAATCTGAATGAAAATTCTGAAAATCATTTACAAGAAAATGAAAATACCCTAAACGGATTTTGGCGTGATTACGGTATTGCAGACGGAATTTTTATGAGTCCGCATGAAAACAAAAAAGAACTTTGCTCACTTTATATTTTTAACAGCAATGTTTACAAAATTCGCTATTGGAAAACTGATATGGAATTTGATCAAAATGCAGCAGCGCATTTTAGTGATGAAAATCAGACTTTTTATGTTCCAAAACATTTGAATTTTGGGGGACAAAACTACACTTGTACTATAGGAAAGCGAACTGAAATCAGAAATGTAAAAAAAGAAAAACTAATGGAAAATTACAGAGTAAATTCTGTTTTTGCAAAAAATACTTCTAATGGAAATAAAACTGAAATCTGCACAATTATTGCGCTTGGAAAGCCATATTTAAGCCTTGCTGAGCAAAAATACACAATCGAAGAAATTGTCAAATCGCAGAACAGCCAGAAAAAGCCACAAAGAGAAAGTCCTTTTCCACCACACGGAATTCTTGATTTTGACTGGAGCATCATTGAAGATCCGCCGCAAGATTACAACAGAAGAATGCTTGACTTAGGAAAATAATTTTTTTGCAGCGGATTTTCAAAATCAGTTTTTTAAAATATAAAGACTTAAAATGTTGATTTTTTAAAGTCACCACTAAAAACTGCAATTTTTAGAGATTTCTTTAACTTAATTTGAAGTGAAAAATTTTTCTTTTACAACGTCGCCAAGTGAATAGTGAAGAATTTTTCTTTCCTCAAAAGATTTTTTTATTAACTCGTCAACTTCAAGACCTTCATAAATTTTTTTTGCTTCGTCCACATTCGCCCTTAAAATAGGGTGTCGCGGACTGAACAAAACGCAGCAGTCTTCATAAGGCAAAATTGATGTTTCAAAAGTGCCGATTCTACGGGAAACTTCAACAATTTCTTCTTTATCCATACCGATTAAAGGTCTTAAAAGCGGATAATCTGCGAAACTTTCTGTAACTGTAAGATTTTCGATTGTCTGGCTTGCAACCTGCCCAAGACTTTCGCCTGTAATCAAACAGTTTGCATTTATTCTTTGAGCAAGCATATTTGCACATTTCATCATACAAAGCCGAAGCATCAAAGTTGAATAATTTTCAGGAGCCTTAGCCTTTATTTTCATCTGAACATCCGTAAATGAAACAATGTTAAGATGCGTATCGCAGCCGTACTGTGCAATAATTTTTGCTAAATCCTCAACTTTTTTCTGAGCTTCATCTGAAGTATACGGATACGAATGAAAATAAATACATTCAACCTTCATTCCGCGAAGCATCATTTTATAGCCTGCCACTGGCGAATCAATTCCACCACTTAGCAAAAGAAGTCCTTTTCCACTTACGCCAACAGGAAGTCCTCTGCCAGTTTTTCTCTGACTTGAATAAACATAAACCCGATCTCTTACTTCAATTCTTATTACAACGTCAGGATTGTGAACATCAACTGAAAGAATTTCTTTGTCAAAAAGAATTCCTGCCGCCTCAGAGCAAATTTCGTAGGAATTAAGGGCAAATGTTTTATCTTCTCTACGCGCTTCAATTTTAAATGAAACAGCACCGTTTTTCTTTGCGAGCATTCCTTCTTCGTAAACAGCTTCTCT
>CAVCIJ010000346.1:0-27224 GCA_963601995.1 bacterium
CTTTTTATATGATTGTCGGATTTTACAAACCAACTTCCGGTGACATTTTTCTGAATGAAAACTGCATCACTGGTCTTCCAATGTATAAAAGGGCACAACTTGGTATTTCCTACTTACCGCAGGAACCGTCGGTTTTCAGGAAGCTCACTGTCGAAGAAAACATTTGGTCAATTCTTGAAACCCGCAAAGATCTTTCAAGGCTACAAAAAAAGCAGAAACTCGAACAGCTTATTGAAGAGTTCGCTATCGGAAGAATCCGAAAGCAGCAGGCTTACACACTTTCGGGAGGAGAGCGCCGCAGAACAGAAATAGCACGTTCACTTGCAATCGAGCCGAAATTTCTTTTACTCGACGAACCTTTTGCAGGAATCGATCCAATCGCCGTTGCCGACATCAAATCAATGATAAAACTTCTTGCAAAGCGCGAAATCGGCATTTTAATCACCGATCACAACGTACGCGACACTTTGGAAATCACAGATCGCGGAATTATCGTTTCAACTGGTCAAATTATGATTCAAGGCAGCAAGGATGAAATTTTGAATTCTCCAAAAGCCCGCGAAATTTATCTTGGCAAAGATTTTTCAATGTGATTTTTTATTTTTTTGAAGCGAATTTCTTTACTTGCGACCGGCCTTGCGGGGTTTCATTCAAAAACTAAAGTTTTTGAACGGCTTCGCCGCCCCTACAGTCCGGGCTAGGCTTTTTTTCATCACAAAAATTTCATCAAAATTTCAATTGAATTTTTTAAATCAAATTTTTAAATTAAAAAAAATATAGCCGCCCTTGTAACAAAGAGCGGCTCAAGTTAAGCATTTTATATTTTCAAAACTAAATCAAACAAAAACTAAAATTCAGTAATTTAAGCTTCAGCTGATTCTGCTGCAGGTGCAGGCGCAATTTTCTTAGCAAGTTTTGCATCAGCGCGAGCCTTGTTTTTCAAAGCTGCTTTGCAGTATTTACAAATCTTAACTTTCTTACCATCAATTTCCTGGTCATAAAGAGTTTTAATCTGTGACTTTCCGCAAATTGCGCAAATTCCTCTTCCATGATTAGGTTCCTGACGAATTCCTGTTCCACGATGTGCTTTAGACATAGATTACTCCTTAGAAGATTCAGCCGCAGCCACAGTTTTCTTTTCAGACTTTTTAGTAGCCTTAGCTTCTTTCTTAGCATCTTTAGCTTCTGAATCTGGCAATTTATAATCAACCAATTCAAGAATAACAACATCAGCCGCATCACCCTGACGGAATCCCATCTTAAGAATGCGAGTATATCCACCGTTACGATCCTTCATGCGAGGACCAATTTCAGTAAACAACTTGTTTAATACTTTTTCATCAGCAATAAATTTAGCAGCGATTCTTCTGTTATGTACACTGTCAACTTTGGCACGTGTAATAAGTTTTTCAGCTGCTTTGCGTACTTCAAGAGCTTTCGCCTTTGTTGTTGTAATACGTTCATATCTAAACAAAGATGTTACCATATTGCGCGACATTGCCCGGCGGTGTGCTGTAGTACGTGAAAGCGGATTAAAACCATTTCTGTGATTCATTATTCGTTCTCGTCCTTATCTTTACGCAAGTTAACGTCCTTAAGATGACTGTAATCAGTCATACCCAAAGTCAAACCATGTTCTTCAAGTTTTGCTTTGATTTCTTCAAGGCTCTTCTTACCAAAATTTCTTGTCTTGGTAATGTCTTCTTCCGTTTTCTTTGTTAATTCACCAATAGTGTGAATATTTGCATTCTTAAGACAATTTGAACTTCTAACAGAAAGTTCAAGTTCTTCAACAGGTGTATTAAGCAAAATTTCAATACGCTTGTCATCTTCATCAAGTTCTTCATTCGAAGAATATTCACTTTCGTTAAAGTTTACAAAAATCGCAAAATAATCTTTGGCAATTTTTGCAGCCTCAGCAAGAGCATCCTCCGGTTTTATAGAACCATCTGTCCAAATCTCAAGAATAAGTTTGTCATAGTCGTTGCGCTGACCTACACGGCAAGGCTCAATTGAATACTTTACTTTAGGTACTGGAGTAAAGATGCAGTCCATCGGAATTGTTCCAACAACTTCAGTGTATTTATCATTCACCTCAGCAGGAACATAGCCTCTACCTAAATCAACTTGGATTTCAATCTCCAATGAAGCACCTTCCATCATCGTAAAGAGTTCCAACCCCTTAGTCATAATTTCCAGTTCACCAGGTTTTTCCAAGTCATCACTTTTTACAGTTCCAGGACCTTTAAAAGTGTAAAGAAAAGTAGCCTCTTCAACATCCCGTGGCAGCCGCAAACGTATCTGTTTCAAGCTATTTAAAACTTCCAGAGTATCTTCTGAAATGTTGTCAATTGCTTCAAAAGCACTTGAAATAACTTTAGAAACACCATCTGCATCAAACGAAGTAATAATAACTGAGGAAATTGCATATCCCTGAATTGAAGACAACAAAACTCTTCTCAAAGTGTTGCCAACTGTTGTACCGAATCCAGGCTCAAATGGATATGCAGTAAATTTTCCATAGTTAGGATTAGTTTCGAGATGCTCAAATGTGATGCTTTTTGGTTTCTTAAAACCTTTAAGCAGATTTCTGCGAGCCATCTGAACTCCTTATTATTTAGAATAGAGCTCAACTACGAGCTGCTCTTTTATACCAGCAAGGTCTGTAACTTCTTCTCTTCTTGGATACTGAACAAAAGATCCTTTTACAGCATCAACATCAACTGAAATCCAAGGAGCAGTTCCTGATTTAGAAACTTCTTTAAGACCATCTTGAACAACAGTAAGCTTCTTACTTGCATCTTTTATTTCAATAACATCACCAGGCTTAACCTGATAACTTGCAATGTTAACGATTTTACCATTAACATTTACATGACGATGCAAAACTAACTGACGTGCCTGACTTCTTGAAGATGCAAAGTGCATTCTGTAAACAACATTATCAAGACGACATTCAAGCAATTTAACAAGATTTTCGCCTGTAACACCTGTCATACGCTGAGCATGCTCAAATGTAAGGTGGAACTGTTTTTCCTGAACGCCATAAATCTTCTTAATTTTCTGTTTTTCACGCAACTGAAGTCCATATTCGCTTCTTTTTCCAATACGAGCCTTAGGATCTTTTCCTGGAGCTGGGCGTTTTTTATTAATAGGACACTTGTCGCTATTGCAGCGTTCGCCTTTAAGACATAATTTTGTCTGTTCTGTTCTGCACTGTCTACAAACAGGACCTGTATATCTAGCCATCTTATCCTACTCTCCTTACATACTTCGTGTTTTTCTAGGGCGACATCCGTTGTGTGGAATAGGAGTAACATCTGAAATAGATTTCACCTTAAGTCCTAAAGTACCAAGAACGCGGATAGCATTTTCTCTACCGATTCCAGGCCCCTTTACAAAAACATGAACTTCTCTAAGACCATAACTAGCCGCACGCTGAACAGCTGTTTCTGTTACAGACTGAGCAGCAAACGGAGTCGACTTCTTAGCACCACGGAATCCAAGTCCGCCAGATGAAGCCCATGCAATTGCATTACCATTCAAATCAGTAATTGTTACAATTGTGTTATTAAAGGTAGCTTGAATGTAAATGTTACCTTCATAAACACTCTTCTTTTCTTTTCTCTTTTTTACGGTTGCCATCAGTTACCTCGATTAAGCCTTTTTCTTATTAGCTACGGTCTTTTTCTTACCCTTGCGTGTTCTAGAATTAGTTCTAGTTCTCTGTCCGCGCACAGGCAAGCCCTTACGATGACGCAAACCACGATAACTACCGATATCGATAAGACGCTTGATATTTAAACCAATTTCAGAACGCAAATGTCCTTCAGTCTTATAATTTTCATCAATAGCCTTTCTGATTTTACCAAGTTCATCTTCTGACAAATCATTCATCATTGTATCAGGATTAACATTGGTGATTTTGCAAATATTATTTGCAGCAGAACGGCCAATACCATAAATGTATGTCAATGCAATATTGACATGCTTATTTGGAAGATCAACTCCCGCAATTCGAGCCATTAGTTAACTCCTCAACCTTGTCTCTGCTTATGTTTCGGATTAGAGCAGATAATACGTACAATGCCGTTTCTCTTAATAACCTTACACTTGTCGCAGATAGGCTTTACACTGGTTCGTACTTTCATAAAAGTCCCCCTGGAAATTTACTTTATACTTATTCTATATCGGATCCTAGCAGTTCGCTATGAACTACAACCCAATAAAATCGCACCAATTTAAAACATTAGTGCGATAATATATCATAAATTTCCTAACTTAATCTAGTAGCAAGCCAAGAATTTCTGTCATATTTAAGAGAATTTTTGATTTTCAAAAAGCAATTAAATCTACAAATTTCTTGACTTTAAGCCTTTCTTTGTAAATCCATCGTGATGATGCATTTTAAGAAGAGCTTCAACCTGTGCCATCGTATCAATATCAACGCCTACAAGAATCAGCAAAGAAGTTCCACCCATCAACATTGAAATTGATGCAGGAAACTTGAAAATAATCTGAATCACAGTCGGCAAAAGGGCAATTACAGCCAAATACAAAGACCCAGGAAGTATCAGTCGGTTCAAAACCTTCTGAAGATATTTCTCAGTATTATCAGTTCTGATTCCGGGAATAGAACCACCGTTTTCACGAATATTTTTTGCAATTTCCGTAGGGTTCAGAGTTACCTGAGTGTAGAAGTATGCAAAAAATACAATCAACAATACTTCGATAAAGTTATACCAAAATCCAAGTGGATTCAACACTGTAGAAACCTTCATAAGCCAGGTAGCTTTTGAAGCGAAACTATTTGCAATCTGAAGTGGGAAAGTCAAGAACGCAGAAGCAAAAATAATAGGAATTACTCCAGACGGATTGATTTTGAATGGAATATAAGTTGACTGTCCGCCATACATTTTTCTTCCAACAACCCGTTTTGCATAATGAACTGGAATTTTTCTTTCTCCAGACTGTTCAAATACAACAAGACCAATAATCACTATAAACAAAATAAGAGCAACAATAACGAATACAACATTAATGTCTCCGTTTTGAACGCTCTTAATCAATTCATAAACAGCACTTGGCAAGCGAGCAACGATTCCGGCAAAAATCAGCATTGAAATACCATTTCCAATACCATGAGCCGTAATTTGATCACCAAGCCAAACTGTAATCATAGAACCTGTTGTTACAGTTAAAACAGCAAGCAAGTTAAAATAAACTTTATTATTAAAGATAATTGCACCAGGCACTGCTTGATTTATAGAATCAGCATATACAGTAATAGCAACAGACTGAATAAGACAAACAATAATTGTTCCAACTCTTGTCCAGGCCTGAACTTTCTGCTGTCCGCCTTCTTCCTGCGCAATTCTTTTAAGTGATGGGAAAATCACTAAAGCAAGCTGCAAGATAATCTGTGTTGAAATGTATGGCATTACACCAAGCATAAACACAGAAAATCTTTCAAATGCACCGCCAGCAAAGAAATCCATATAGCTAGCAAATGCACTTTCGGCTCCACTGGCAAAACTTTCGAAGTACTGTAAAAGCAAAGTAGCATTGATGCCAGGAATTGTTAAAACACTGCCCAAACGAAAAATTGCAAGAATGAGCAATGTAAAAAGCATACGACTTCTCAGCTCTTTAACTTTAAACATATTTACAACAGGATTGTTTGCCATTTAGTTAACCACCGTTTATTTTGTTTCTTTAGAATCTGATAAAATCTTTACAGTTCCACCAAGTTTTTCAATTTTTTCCTTAGCAGACTTTGAAATCTTATCAACTTCAACAGTAAGTTTTTTTGTAATATCACCGCCACCAAGAATTTTTATTCCGTCAGCAGTTTTATTGAGCAAGCCTTTTGAAGCAAGGGTTTCTGCATTAACAGTTTCACCATCGCTATATTTAGCTTCAAGCTCACCAAGATTAAAGCAAATAAATACTTTCTTGAAAGGCGCATTTGAAAATCCGCGGCGAGCAATACGTCTGTAAAGAGGCATCTGACCGCCTTCAAATCCTACGTATGTTTTTCCACCCGATCTAGACTGCTGACCCTTATTACCTTTTCCAGCTGTAGTTCCAAGCCCAGAAGAAGATCCACGTCCAACAATCTTTCTTTTTTTATTTGCACCTTCTGGTGCATGCAAAGTAAAATCTGCCATTAGTCGATCTCCTCTACTTTTACAAGGTGAGAAACAGAAGCAACCATACCTTTTATAGCATCATTTGCTTCATGTTCAACAACTGAATTTATCTTCTTTAAGCCCAAACTGCGCACTGTAGCTTTTTTTTCTGGTTTCTGACCAATAGTGCTTTTTACTAAAGTAATGCGTAATTTCTTTGCCATAATCAGCCCCACATATCTTTAAGAGTTTTACCGCGGCTCTGAGCAATAGACTTTGCATCCATCAATTCAGCAACAGCATTGAATGTTGCGCGAACAACATTTACAGATGTTCTAGATCCCTGAGATTTAGAAATTACATCAGTCAATCCTGCAGCATCCATTACAGCACGAACTGGACCACCTGCAATAATTCCTGTACCAGGACAAGCAGGCTTCAAAAGAACTGTTGAACTCTTGTATTTTCCAATAATTTCGTGTGGTATTGTACCATTTTTGATTGGAAGATTTACTAAATTAGACTTAGCCTTATCAATACTCTTTCTAATAGCCTCAGTTACATCATTAGCCTTTCCAAAACCATATCCAATACGACCTTTTTTATCTCCAACAACAGTCAGAGCAGAAAAAGACATTCTGCGACCACCTTTTACAGTCTTTGCAGTACGGTTAAGTTTTACAAGTTTCTCAACAAATTCGTCAGCAGGCTTTTTATCATAATTCTTCTGGTGTTCCATAGTCTCTCCTAGAATTCAATCCCGGCACTGCGGGTAGCGTCAGCAAGAGCTTTTACAACACCATGATAAAGATAACCATTGCGGTCAAATACTACTTTTGTAATATTTTTATCCTTAAGGCGAGCACCCAAAGCCTCACCGAGTTTTGTTGCACCTTCAACATTTGGCTTCAGAGCAACAAAATCTTTTTCAAGACTTGAAATAGAGGCAAGAGTATTGCCTTCATCATCATTTATTACCTGTACGTAAAGGTTACGTCCGCTTTTAAAAACTGTCATACGAGGACGTTCTGCAGTACCGTAAATTGACTTACGAATGTGTACTTTTCTATGCAGACGCTTTCTCTGTTTATCGTTTAACTTTCTAAGCATTTAATTCACCTTATTTTACGCCAGTCTTTCCGACTTTACGTCTGATAACTTCATCCTCGTAGCGAATACCCTTTCCTTTGTAAGGTTCAGGCTTGCGAAGCCTACGAAGCTGAGCACTAAATTCACCAACTTTCTGCTTATCGATTCCAGAAATAGTGATTTTACCATTTTGGTCAGTAACAACTGAAAGTCCTTCAGGAATAACTGCTATGAATTCTGATGAATAACCAAGATTCATAACAATATTCTTTCCCTGAACTTCACTGCGGTAACCAACTCCAGTAATAATAAGTGATTTAGAAAAACCTTGTGAAACACCAACAATCATATTGTGAATAAGGTTTCTATATAAACCGTGAGCAGCACTTGCTGCCTTTGACTCATTACTAGGAGCTACAATTACCTCAGTTCCTTTTACTTCAACAGTTACAAGATTGTTATACTCCTGCTTAAGTTCTCCTTTAGAACCTTTCACAACAACAGAATTGTTATCTACTGTTACTGTAACTCCAGCTGGAATAGCAACAGGAAGTTTTCCGATTTTTGACGCCATAAACTTCTCCTATTACCAAACAGTGCAAATCAACTCGCCGCCAACCATCTTTTCAGAGGCTTTTTTGCCAGTTGTAACACCTTGTGAAGTTGAAATAATTAAAGTGCCATATCCGTTATATACACGTGGCAAATCTTTATATCCTGAATAAACACGACGACCTGGTGTTGAAAGTTTTTTCATACCATGAATTACAGCCTTATTTGTATCATCATATTTCAAGAAAATACGAATAACGCTATGACCATTATCATCCTGAACCTTTTTGAAGTTCTTTATGTAACCTTCAGTCTTAAGGATTTTAACAATCTCCAACTTAATTTTTGAAGTTGGAACATCAACCTTTTCGTGACCGGCCTTTGCCGCATTCTGGACTTTTGTAAGCATATCTGCAATTGGGTCTGAAGCTGCCATTATATTTCTCCTATCACTACCAAGATGACTTTGTAACGCCTGGTAAGAGGCCTTCGCTTGCTAATTTGCGGAAACAAATACGACAAATCTTGTATTTGCGCAAATATCCACGTGGGCGACCACAAATTTTGCACCTGTTATAATTACGGGTGCTATACTTAGGAGTGCGGTTCGCCTTGATAATCATTGATTTCTTAGCCATGAACTTCTTCCTTACTTCCTGAACGGCATGCCAAATTTGGTCAACAATGCACGAGCTTCATTATCAGTGCGCGCACTTGTAACAATACTGATATTCATACCGGAAATTTTTACAATCTTATCGAAGTCAATTTCCGGGAAAATAATCTGTTCTGTTATGCCAAGAGAGAAATTTCCGTGTCCATCAAATCCAGTTGATTTAATTCCGCGGAAATCTTTTACACGAGGAAGTGCCACATTGATAAGACGATCGAGGAATTCATACATAATGTTTCCTCTCAGTGTTACCATTGCACCAACTTCATTGCCTTCACGAAGTTTGAAGTTTGCAATACTTTTCTTAGCTCTTGTTTTAACAGCCTTTTGGCCAGTAATCTGAGTGAGATCTGTAACTGCAGCATCAAGGAGTTTCTTATTCGTGAGAGCTTCGCCCACACCCATGCTAACAACAACCTTTTTAATAACAGGAATCTGCATTTTAGATGTGTAAGCAAGTTCCTTAAAAAGTTCTGGGGCGATTGTTTCATTATAGACTTTCTTAAGCCGTGGTACGTAATTTTCCATTACAGTGCTTCTCCACATTTGCGGCAAACACGAATTTTCTTGTCGCCGTCAAATTTATAACCAATCTTTGTAGCACCGCATTTTTTACATACAATTGCTACATTTGAAATATCCAGAGGTGCCTCAACTTCAGCAATTCCGCCGGCATCCTGTTGGGATCTTCTTTTCATTGCCTTCTTTACAAGATTTGCTCCAGAAACAATAACCTTAACCTTTCCATTCTTTTCAAGAACTCTAGCTACAGTTCCCTGCTTTCCCTTGTCTTTTCCAGCAATAATTTCAACTTTATCATCCTTGCGGATTTTATGTTTCTGTATCATTACTAAAAGCTCCTTAGAGTACTTCTGGAGCTAATGATATAATTTTCATAAAATCCATATCACGAAGCTCACGAGCTACTGGTCCAAAAATACGTTTTCCTTTTGGATTCTTATCAGCATCAACAATAACGCAAGCATTATCATCAAAACGAATATAAGTTCCGTCAGGACGGCGGTACTCTTTTGCAACACGAACGATTACCGCATTTTGTACTGAACCTTCCTTAATTGTAGATGTAGGAATTGCATCCTTAACAGCTACCTTTACAATGTCACCAATACCAGCATAACGGCGATGAGAACCGCCTAATACCTTAATTACCTGAACTAATTTAGCTCCGGAGTTATCGGCAACAGTCAACATAGATTGCATCTGCAGCATATCTTACTCCTGCTTATTTAGCTCTCTCGATAATTGTATCGAGACGCCAACACTTTTCTTTGCTGATTGGACTGCATTCTACGATGCGAACTGTATCACCAATATGGGCCTCGTTCTTTTCATCGTGCGCCTTGCATTTCTTAGTACGAGTAACGTACTTTTTGTAAAGACGATCCATTTTTTTAGTATCGATAGAAACAACGATAGTTTTATCCATCTTGTCACTAGTGACGATACCTACGAATGAACGCTTTGCAACTTCCTTCTGCACCTGTTCTTCCATGGGTCAGCTCCTAGTTTTTTGCAGCAATTGCTTCAGCAGCAGCGGCTCTGAATTTTTCTAAGTCCTGCTGATGAATAAGCGTATTCAAACGTGCAATTTCGCGACGTACAGTACGCTTCTGCATTGGATTTTCTACATGGCCCATAACTGCCTTAAAGCGAATGTCCATGTACTGTTTTTTAAGTTCATTGCGCTTTGCAACAAGTTCGTCATAAGAAAGTTCTTTGTCATTCTTTTTCTTTGAATTAGCCATTTCTTACTCCTACTCAACTGTTGGGCGGAATGCCACTTTAGTTTTAATTGGTAATTTACTAGCTGCAAGATGCATTGCTTTTTCAGCAAGATTCTTGTCAACTCCGCCAACTTCAAACAAAACCATACCAGGTTTAATTACTGCAGCCCAAAATTCAGGCGCACCCTTTCCCTTACCCATACGAGTATCGGCTGGTTTCTTTGAAACCGGTTTATCAGGAAACACACGTGTCCACATCTGTCCCTGACGATTTATACATCTGTTAATTGCAACACGGGCAGCTTCTATGTGCTTTGCACTAAGCCAAACAGGCTCCATTGCTACAAGTGCAACCTCACCAAAATCTACATGATTATTTCTGGTTGCATTACCTGTAGGACGACCGCGCTGCACCTTACGGTGGGCAACTCTTTTAGGACTAAGCATTTTCTACTTTTCCTCCCTCAGATTTTGGAGAACGTGATGATTTGCGTTCACCATTAGAGCGTCTTGGTTTCTTTACGATATCGCCGGCATCCTTCTTTGAATCCTGACCATAGTTCATGCCGTTATAAACCCAAACTTTAATACCTATTTTTCCATAGGTAGTAAGAGCTTCATAAGTAGCATAATCAATATCAGCACGAAGTGTATGAAGAGGAACACGACCTTCCTTATGTTCCTCAGAACGAGTCATATCAGCACCACCGAGACGACCAGAAATTCTGATTTTAATTCCAAGTGCACCGTTTTTCATTGCATTTGCAGATGACTGTTTCAACGCCTTTCTAAAAGAACCACGTCCTGCAAGTTGACGACCAACATTCTGAGCAATCAAAGAAGCACTGATTTCAGGAGTTCTAATTTCCTTAATCTTAATCTGAACTTTTCTATCAGAGAGCTTCTTCTGAATATCTGTGCTGATTTTTTCAATCGTAGCACCTTTCTGACCAATAATTACTCCTGGACGTGCTGTGTGAATAACAATTGTAACACGTTCTGGATGACGAACAATTTCAATTTCAGCAATATCTGCGTTTTTGCATTCTGGAAGATCATTTACCATCTTGCGGATTTTCATATCTTCCAAAAAGAGATCTGCATATTCACGAGAATCTGCATACCAACGAGACTGCCATGTTTTGTTTACACCAAGGCGTAAACCAATTGGATTTACTTTCTGACCCACTTTACTTACCCGCCTTTTCATCAACTACAACAGTAATATGACACATGCGTTTTAAAAGCTGATCTGCACGACCACGCGCACGGAACCAAACTCTCTTCAGTCTTGGGCCTTCGTCAATACGAATTTCCTTAACGTAAAGCATATCTTCATCCAACTTCTTGTTTGCGTTGAGAGCATTTGCAACAGCAGATTTAAGTGTTCCTTTTATTAAAGCAGCACCTTTCTGCGGCATTACATCCAAAATTGCCAAAGCCTCAGTGCAAGGCTTTCTTTTAATCACATTTGCTACAGGACGAACCTTTGTAGGTGATGCAATTAAAAATTTAGTAGTGGCTACATAACCTGTTTTCTTTGTCATATCATCCACCCTTACTTAGAAGCGGCTTTATCGCCACCATGTCCCTTAAAAGTACGAGTAGCAGCAAATTCGCCAAGTTTATGACCAACAAGCTGTTCTGTAATATAAACAGGAATCCATGATTTGCCATTGTGAACTGAAATAGTATTTCCTACCATTTCAGGAATAATTGTTGAACAGCGAGAATAAGTTTTGATTATTTTCTTTTCTGAAGCTGTTGACTTGTTCATTTCTAAAACCTTTTTATAAAGTGATTTTTCAACAAAAGGTCCTTTTTTAACAGATCTTGACACGATTAACTCCTAGGTTACTTCTTGCGACGACTGATAATGAAACGATCAGAAGTTTTTCTCTTGTTACGAGTTTTATAACCTCTGCACGGCTGTCCCCAAGGAGTAACTGGCTGATGTCCTTTTCCAGCACCTTCACCACCACCAAGCGGATGATCAACAGGGTTCATTGCCATACCACGAACAGTAGGACGAATTCCTCTCCATCTGTTGCGTCCAGCCTTTCCAAGTTGAGTGTTCATATGGTCTTCATTACCAACAATACCAATTGTTGCATAACATTTTCCAAACACACGGCGCAATTCACCAGAAGGAAGACGAATAGTTACATATTCACCTTCTTTAGCGGCAACTAAAGCACCAGCACCTGCTGAACGAACTAACTGTCCGCCACGTCCAAGCGTAAGTTCAATGTTATGAACTGTAAAACCTACAGGAATTGCCTCGAGAGGAAGTGCATTTCCAACAGTAGGAAGTGCATTCTCACCAGACATAATTTTCTGTCCTACAACCAAACCTTTTGGCGCAATAATATAGCGTTTTTCACCATCAGCATAAGCAATCAAAGCTATATCTGCGCTGCGGAATGGATCGTATTCAATAGTTTTTACTGTTCCAGGAATACCATGCTTATCACGTCTAAAATCGATTTCACGATACTTTCTTTTATGACCGCCACCCTGATGACGTACAGAAATCCGACCACCTGCTCCACGTCCACCTTTGGAATTATGTCCAGAAGTAAGACTTTTCTCGGGTTTATCGGCTGTTACTGCATCACGTACCAAGTCAATACGACCACGTGTACCTTTTGAATAAGGCTTATATATTTTAAGAGCCATACAGTTCCCCTTAACAATCACTCAAAGGCTCATACGCCTTCAAAGTCCTTAATAGATTCGCCAGCTGCAAGTTTAACAATTGCTTTCTTGTAACTAGCTGTTTTTCCAGGGCGACCGCGAAGTCTTTTTTCTTTACCCTGTACATTTATTACTGTACAATCCTCAACTTTTACATTGAAAAGTTTTCTTACGGCTTCCTTAATCTGAATTTTAGAAGCTCTCGGACTAACATTAAAAGTATATTTATTCTGTTCACGAAGATCAGTCGCTTTTTCAGAAAGAATTGGTTCAATAAGAACATCTTCAAAGTTCATTATTCAGCCTCCTTTTTATCCGCATAAAAGTCTGAAAGATTTTTTGCAGCTGACTCAAGCATAATGATTTTTCTTGCATAGAACAAATCATGTGCACGAAGTCTGTTGTATGACAAAAAGTGAACATTTGGAAGATTTTTTCCAGCTCTCTTAATCATAGCATCGTCATCTTTTAAGAGGATAACTATTCTTTCATTCTTAGTAAAATTATTAAGAATCTTCACAAGGTCTTTTGTTTTTCCGCTTTCAATAGAAAAATCTTCAACCACTGTTAATCTGTCTGCTTGAGACTGAAGACTCAAAATAGACTTCATTGCAAGACGCTTTGCTTTTTTAGGCATAGAATAACTATAATCACGAGGTTTAGGTCCAAAAATTGTACCACCGCCAACATTAATTGGCGATTTTTTATCACCGCGACGTGCATTACCAGTTCCCTTCTGTTTATAAGGCTTAGCGTTGCTGCCGTGAACTTCAGAACGAGTCTTTGTGCAGGCTGTTCCTACGCGTTTATTTGCTAATTCGTTTGTGATGGCATAATAGATAACATCTTCGTTAACTGGAAGTCCGAATACTTTATCATCAAGATTGATAGTCCTGAGTTCTTTACCATCGATTGAATAGACTTTCTTTTCCATACTAACTATTCCTCGACCTTATTTCTTAACTGCAGCCTTAACAATAAGTGTACAATTCCTTACACCAGGAACTGCTCCACGAACCATCAAAACTTTGAGCTCAGGGTCAACTTTTATAACCTTGAGATTCTGAACTGTAACACGATCACAACCCATATGACCTGGCATTTTAACATTTTTCAAACAATGTCCAGGAGTTGTACAACATCCAGTTCCACCAGCTTCTCTATGGAATTTCGAACCGTGAGTAGCACGTCCTCCATGAAAGCCCCATCTCTTCATTACACCCTGAAACCCCTTTCCTTTAGATGTAGCTGTTACATCAACAAAACGGATTTTATCAAACAATTCAACACCGATTAAATCGCCAACTTTTACATCGCCATCAAAATCACGAAATTCTTTTAACTGACGTTTTGGTGTAATTCCTTCAGGAAACTGCTTCGCATAAACTTTTTTTACTTTATTTGGCTTCAAATCAGTCAAACCAAGCACAATAGCGTTGTAGCCGCATTTTTCCTCTGTTTTTGTAGCAATAACTGTATTAGGCTCGACTTGGATCACGGTTACTGGTGTCAGATTTCCGTTTTCATCAAAAACCTGTGTCATTCCTACTTTTTTTGCTATCAGACCTTTCATCTGAAATCTCCTGTTTGAAAGACAGTAAAAACTGCACTTTCTTTTTATTTAGGCCGCCATCCCCGATCCAAGGGGACCGTTACCTCTAATTTCACAGTAATTAGAAACCCTTAATTACTGATTGATATCTACGTCAACACCTGCTGGTAATTCCAATTTCATAAGTGAATTCATAACTTCTTCACTTGGGTCAAAAATGTCAATAAGGCGCTTATGTGTTCTTTTTTCAAACTGCTCACGTGACTTTTTGTTTACAAATGGTGAGCGAAGAACTGTTACCTTACTAATTCTTGTTGGAAGAGGAATAGGTCCTGAAACCTTTGCCCCAGCTTTTTTTGCCTGTTGAACGATGTCTTTTGCACTCTCATCGATAAGAGCAACGTCAAAAGCACGAAGTCTTACACGAATCTTGCCGTTTGCCATCATTTTCTCCTAAAAGGCAGAAAGAAAAAAACTTCCTTCTGCCCTATTAACATTTCAATTATTCTGGAAAGTAAAACTACTCAATAATCTTTGTAACCTGACCAGAAGCGATTGTACGACCGCCTTCACGGATAGCAAGCTTAAGACCTTCGTCCATAGCGATTGGGTGAATAAGTTCACCAATAATCTTAACGTTATCACCTGGTTTTACCATGTCTGTTCCAGCCTCAAGTTCAACTGTACCTGTAATATCAGTTGTTCTGAAGTAGAACTGTGGGCGATATCCTGTAAAGAATGGTGAGTGGCGTCCGCCTTCTTCCTTTGAAAGAACATAAATCTGAGCTTCGAACTTTGTGTGAGGGTGAATTGATTTTGGAGCTGCCAAAACCTGACCACGAATAACATCTTTCTTTTCAATACCGCGGAGCAAGATACCAGCGTTATCACCAGCCATACCTTCATTCAATGTCTTGTTGAACATCTCAATTCCAGTAACTGTAGAAGCCTGTGTAGGACGAATACCAACGATTTCAACAGCATCACCCATATGAATAACACCGCGTTCGATACGACCAGTAACAACTGTTCCACGACCAGTAATTGTGAAGATATCTTCAATTGGCATCAAGAATGGTTTTTCATCATCACGAACTGGATCATCAAACCAAGTATCCATTGCAGTAAGAAGTTCTTCAATACACTTTGTATTTGCAGGATCATCAGAAGCGTTCAAAGCCTTGAATGCAGATCCTTTAATAATTGGTGTATCTGCAGAGAATCCATAACTTGCAACAGTGTCTTTTACTTCTTCTTCTACCAATTCAAGAAGATCTGGATCATCAACAAGGTCAACCTTGTTCAAGAATACAATAATCTTTGGAACACCTACCTGACGAGCAAGCAACAAGTGTTCTTTTGTCTGTGGCATAACCGAATCAGGAGCAGAAACTACAAGAATAGCTCCATCCATCTGAGCAGCACCAGTAATCATGTTTTTAATATAGTCAGCATGTCCTGGGCAGTCGATATGCGCATAGTGACGTTTGTCTGACTGATATTCCAAGTGACGAGAGTTAATTGTAATACCACGAGCTTTTTCCTCTGGAGCATTATCAATTTCATCGTACTTCAAAAGCTTATCACCATACTTTTTTGCACAGTATGCTGTGATAGCTGCAGACAAAGTTGTCTTACCATGGTCAACGTGACCGATAGTACCAACGTTCATGTGAGGTTTAGTTCTGTTGAACTCTTCCTTAGCCATGATTTTCTCCTTACCTGCAGGCAATTACCTGCGGCATATTTTTATTTTATGTGCTGCACTTTAAGCCAGAAAATGTCATTCCTAAAAGGTTTATGACACTTTCGCATACACACTTTAACCCAAAAATAATTATAGAGATGATTTTTTTTATTCAGATAAGACTCTAGCATTTTTTCTGTTTCATAACATTCGGAACAGCTAGTCCAAATCCACCTAACATCATCAACTATAAGTTGTTACACAAATCTATGATAACCGGTCTGGCATTTCAGGACATTTCTATTTGCATTGCGCAAACTTCAGTTAGATACACCTGAGCTGCCTTATCAATTAAAAAAAAAAGCCAATCAACGATTTGCTTTTAGCAAAACACAGGCGCGGAATATCTGAAAAACGTAAAACATTTAACATTTAACTTTACGACATCCGCCAGACAAACTTCTATATGTCCGTCTAACTTCAAAGAACCTATGCTGCACATAGATATGCAGACTTCACCCCATTTAGGGCATTTTCAGAGAATATACACTTTTTTAAAAATAGTTTCAAGTGCAAAACATTTTTTTTCACAAAATAAAAAAAAGCCCGCTAAAAAAAAAGCGGACTTTCGTAAAATAAGGAATTAAAATCTACCAGCGGAAATGAGCAAAAGCCTTATTTGCTTCTGCCATCTTGTGTGTATCTTCCTTCTTTTTGTATGCAGAACCTGTATTGTTATATGCATCATAAAGTTCTGAAGCAAGAGTTTCTGCCATACCATGGCCTGATCTTGTTCGTGCAGCATTTATCATCCAACGCATAGCAAGAGCTTCACGGCGAGATTCTCTTATTTCAATAGGAACCTGATATGTAGCACCACCAACACGGCGACTTTTTACTTCAACAACAGGCTTTACATTATCAAGTGCCTTCAAGAATACTTCAAGAGGATCCTTGTCAGTTTTAGCCTTAAGTTTATCAAGTGCATCATAAACAACTTTCTGACAAGTTTCTTTTTTGCCATCAAGCATCATTCTTGTTACAAATTTTGAAACAACAACACTGTTGTATTTTACATCAGGCACAACAGGACGATTTTCTGATTTCTTATGTCTACCCATAGTTCACTTTCTCCTATTTATTATGCCTTTGGTTTTTTAGCACCGTACTTTGAACGAGCGCGTTTTCTTCCGTCTACACCGAGAGTATCTTTTGTACCACGAATAATGTGATAACGAACACCAGGAAGATCCTTTACACGTCCACCACGAACGAGAACAACTGAGTGTTCCTGCAAGTTGTGTCCAATTCCAGGAATATAAGCTGTAACTTCAATTCCATTGCTCAAACGAACACGAGCAATCTTTCTAAGAGCTGAGTTTGGTTTTTTAGGTGTCATTGTCATTACGCGAGTGCAAACACCGCGTTTCTGCGGGCAAGACTGAAGCGCGGGAGCTTTAGTTCTGTTAGCCGCTGTATGACGACCTTTACGAATTAACTGATTTATTGTAGGCATCGGCCTTTCTCCTATATTTTACCCAAGCAGCACCTTGAGCAGTTTAACAAAAATAACTTCAAAATGATACCGAATTCGTCAATATCCGGTCAAGAGAATTTCAACGAATTCATCAGCATCATTTTAAAAATTTGCGAAAAACTCTGAAAAAAATATTTCAAAAGTTCCCGCCGGCAAATTTCTAAAAATTCAAAAAGAAATCTGCCTTTTATTTTTTTTAATCCTCGTCCATATTTTCAGAAGGAATAGACTGTGATTCTTCAGAAAGTTCTTCAGCAGCCCTTTCCAATTTTCTACGTTCAAGAATCTCTTCCATCTTCTTCTGGAGGTCAGATGAAGACTCATCAAAAAGTTTAACATCATGATACTGTCTCATACCGGTTCCAGCAGGAATCATATGACCGATGATAACATTTTCTTTAAGTCCGCGAAGATGATCAATCTTTCCCTGAATTGCCGCATTTGTAAGAACACGAGTTGTTTCCTGGAATGATGCCGCAGAAATAAACGAATCTGTTGCAAGAGCAGCTTTTGTAATTCCCTGGAACATAGGACGTGCAATAGCTGGCTGTCCACCTTCAGAAATAACACGTTCGTTTTCCTCACGGAATGTATATTTGTCAACTTGCTGCCCAAAAATAAATTTGGTATCGCCTACAGAAACAATTTCAACTTTCTTAAGCATCTGACGAATAATTGTTCCGATATGCTTGTCGTTGATATCTACGCCCTGTGCACGATAAACTGACTGAATTTCATCCATAAGGAAGTTCTGCAATGCGTCTTCTCCAAGAACATTAAGAACGTCATGAGCATCAACTGAACCGTCACAAAGTTTTTCTCCAGCTTCAACAACGTCGCCCTCACGAACAAGAAGTTTCTTCGATGCAGGAACAAGATGATTGAATTCATTTCCATATTCATCTTTTACAATAACTGTTCTCTTGCCTTTAACAAGTTTTCCGAAGCTTACAGTTCCAGAAATCTGAGAAATTACAGCCGGATTCTTTGGTTTGCGTGCTTCAAACAATTCAGAAACACGAGGAAGACCCAAAGTAATATCATTTGCCTTTGCAGCTTCTTTCTTTTCCTGAGCAAGTACAAAACCTGCTTCAATAGATTCATTGTCCTGAGCAAGAAGAACTGCGCCAGCCGGAATTGGATAACTTCCAAGTTCATTTCCTACCTCATCGCAAATTCTGATTCTAGGCTGCTTTTGATCAAGCTGAGTTCCATTTATTACGCGGGTAATTTTACCTGTTGCAACATCAGTTCTTTCTTCAAGAGTTGAATTGAGAATAATATCCTCAAAGTGAACAATTCCTGACATTTCAGCAATAATCGGGTCATTAAATGGATCGAATTCACCAATTGCAACACCCTCATCTACTGTGCAGTTCGAATCAATATACTTTGTGTAAATTGTAGAACCGTTTGAAATATCAACTTTTTGATCACTTCCAACAAGATAAAGCGAATCGCCACGAACAAGGATACGTCCTGAATCTGAAGCAGTAAGTTCTTTTCCACCTTGCTTCAAAATTACAGTTCCACTTCGTACGCGGGAACCGTCTGCAACACAAATTTCATCTGATGAAGAAATTTTGTATTCAGCAAAAAGTTTTGTAACGATCATTGAACCACGACGTGTAAAAAGCCATGAACCGTCTTTTTTGTTAACATGTGCACCTGAAATATTCAGAATAAGAACTGGATATTTCATAACAATGTGATTATCTTCTGTTGTAGTTTCCGCCGCACCACCAGTATGGAATGTACGCAAAGTAAGCTGTGTACCTGGCTGACCAATAGACTGAGCTGCGATAGTTCCTACAGATTCACCGATTTCAACAATCTTATTGCGTGCCAAATCTTTTCCGTAGCATTTTTCACAGATTCCGTATTTACTTTCGCAAGTAAGAACTGTTCTGATTTTTACCTTTTCAACTCCAGCCTTGTCAATTTTCTGAGCAAGAGCATCATCAATGTATTGGTTAACATCGCACAAAAGTTCGCCTGAAACCGGATCAACAACCTGCTCAATTGTGTAGTGTCCAACAATTCTTGTAGAAAGAGGAACCTTAATTTCGTCGCCTTCCTTAATTGCAGTGTAGTCGATTCCGTTAATAGTTCCGCAGTCTTCTTCATTTACAACAACATCCTGGGCAACATCAACAAGACGGCGTGTCATATAACCGGCATCTGCTGTTTTAAGAGCTGTATCTGAAAGACCTTTTCGAGCTCCGTTTGATGAAATGAAGTATTCAATAACCGAAAGTCCTTCCTTAAAGTTTGACTTAACAGGAAGTTCAATGATTGCACCGTTAGGTTTCTGCATAAGACCGCGCATTGCAGCCAGCTGAGACATCTGCTTTTTAGAACCACGCGCACCAGAATTTGCCATCATATAAATAGTATTGAAACCATCTTTATCTTTTGACATCTTCTCGTACATTGAATTTGTAAGTTCGTCAGTTGTTTTTCCCCAAATTTCAATAGAACGCTGATAACGCTCGTCCGGAGTAATTTCTCCTCTTTCCCACTGCTTTACAATCTTTTCTACTTCTTTTTCAGCTTTCTTAACTTCATCTCCCTTTTCATCAGGAATAATAATATCATCCATAGATAAAGTTGCGCCGTAGAATGTAGCGTTCTTGTAACCTGTAGCCTTTATGCAGTCAAGCATTTGAACTGTAAGCCATGCACGATCGCTTGCATAAAGACTTGAAAGAAGTTTGCGGAGTTTAAAATCCTCAAACGGAGTATCTCTGTTGTAAATCTTTTCAATATCCTTTCTTAAAAGTGAATCAGCAATAATCTTGTCAAGAACTTCTGGAGTAAGTTTTTCAACACCATATTTTTCCTGAATAAGACTTCTTACAGCTTTATCAGATGACTGCTGAATATGATAAACAGACTCAATCATCTTTTTAAGCTGTTTATCACCAAGCTGACGATTCTGGAAGTCAATTTCTTCAGGCATTGCCTCGTTAAATGCAAGGCGTCCAGCTGATGTAACAAGATATTTTGAATTTGGATCTGGATCATCAGCAACACATTTGTTTAAACCAGACTTATGAATTTTAATTTCAGCCTGCCAGTCAAGTGCGCCAGAAGTTGCTGCAAGACGAACTTCATCAGCAGAACTGAATAACTTTCCAGTTCCTTTTATAGCTTTTACAAGTTGATTTGACTCATCATAGCACTGAGGCTTGATTGAAGTCATATAGTAAATTCCCAAAACCATATCCTGCGACGGATTAACAATGGAATTTCCGTTTGCAGGATCAAGCAGGTTGTGGGCAGAAAGCATCAATGTCCAGCATTCCATTTGGGCAGCCTGTGTCAAAGGAACGTGAATTGCCATCTGGTCACCATCGAAGTCAGCATTAAAAGCCTTACAAGCAAGAGGATGAAGTTTAAGAGCCTTTCCTGCAACAAGAACCGGTTCAAATGCTTGAATTCCCAAGCGGTGCAATGTAGGAGCGCGGTTGAGCATAACAGGATGCTCTCTCACAACCTCATCAAGCACTGCAAAAACTTCAGGAGCTTCCTGTTCAACCATAGTTCTTGCACGTTTCATACTCTGAACAATTTCCTTGTCCATAAGTTTTTTCATCAAGAACGGCTTAAAGAGTTCCAAAGCCATTTTTTCTGGAACACCGCACTGCCAAAGTTTAAGTTCAGGACCTACAACAATTACAGAACGTCCAGAATAATCAACACGTTTTCCAAGAAGATTCTGGCGGAAACGTCCCTGCTTACCTTTAAGCATATCGCTGATTGATTTAAGAGGACGATTTGACGCACCTTTTACAACTCTTTGCTTACGCTTTGTATTGTCAAAAAGAGAATCTACCGCTTCCTGAAGCATACGTTTTTCATTGCGAATAATGATATCCGGAGCAGAAAGCTGCTGCAGTCTCTTAAGACGGTTATTTCTGTTGATTACGCGACGATAGAGATCGTTCAAATCTGATGTTGCAAAACGACCACCCTCAAGCTGAACCATAGGTCTTAAATCCGGCGGAATCACAGGAATTACGTCAAGAATCATCCATGAAGCCTTGTTGCCTGAGTTAATGAAATTTTCAACAATATCAATACGCTTTAAAAGACGCTTGTCAGTTTTTGCACCTTTTTCGATCATCTTCTCGCGAAGTTCAGTTCTTAAAGCTTCAAGATCAAGGTTTTCAAGCAAAGTTTTTATTGCTTCAGCACCCATCCCTGCACTGAAAGCCTCTCCATAGCGTTCTTTACCTTCAATATATTCATCTTCGGTCAAAAGCTGATTTTTCTTGTACTCAGTATCGCCTGGATCAGTAACAATGTATTTTTCATAGTAGAGAACTGATCGCAATGCAGCAACCTGAAGGTCAAGAAGAAGTCCCATGCGGCTAGGCACAGAATGATAATACCAAATATGGCTTACAGGAGCTGCAAGTTCAATATGACCTGTGCGCTCACGTCTAACCTTAAAGTGAGTAACTTCAACACCACAACGGTCGCAAACAACGCCCTTATAGCGAATACTTTTAAACTTTCCGCAGTAACATTCCCATTCCTTTGTTGTACCAAAAATTCGCTCGCAGAACAGTCCGTCTTTCTCTGGACGTAAAGTACGGTAATTTATTGTTTCCGGTTTTTTAACTTCTCCGTAAGACCATGCTTTTATATCTTCCGGGGAAGCAAGCTTTATTTTTAAACTAGAAAAATCCTGAATATCACGCATTTTCTTTTTCCTTCTCAAAACCTGAGCCTGATGATTTTTTGTCAATCAATTCCTGATCACGCTCAGTAAGAGCTATCTGTTTTCCTTGATCATCATAAATTGTAAAGTCAAGAGCCAAACCACGCATTTCCTGAACCAAAACGTTAAATGATTCTGGAACGCCAATCGGAGCACTAGGATCTCCTTTTACAATTGCCTCATAAACTTTTGAACGTCCGTTCATATCGTCCGATTTTATAGTCATCATTTCCTGCAATGTATTTGCAGCACCATAAGCTTCAAGTGCCCAAACTTCCATTTCTCCTAAACGCTGACCTCCGAACTGAGCTTTTCCTCCAAGAGGCTGCTGAGTAACAAGAGAATATGGACCTGTTGAACGTGCGTGCATTTTATCATCAACCAGGTGATGGAGTTTCATAAAGTAAATTACTCCAACAAAAATTGGATTAACAAAAGGCTCACCTGTAAGTCCATCGTGAACAATCTGCTTACAATCTGCAGAAAGTCCGGCTTCCTTAAGTTTTTCAGCAATCTGTTCCTGACTCGGAGTCTGGAATGCAGGAGAATTGTACCATTCGTTAAGCACAAGACCCGCACGTCCAAGTTCGCTTTCCATTATCTGACCGATATTCATGCGGGAAGGAACACCAAGCGGATTAAGACAAATATCAAGCGGAGTTCCATCATCAAGATAAGGCATATCTTCTTCTGGCAAAATGCGGGCAACAACACCTTTGTTTCCGTGACGTCCAGCCATTTTATCACCTACAACAAGCTTTCGTTTGTCAGCAATGATGATTTTAATTTTTTCATTTACACCAGGATTAAGTTCATCGCCTTCGGATCTCTTCAAGCGCTGAACATCAATTACAACACCTTGAACTCCATGCGGCAGTTTTAAAGATGTATCGCGAACTTCTCTTGCCTTTTCACCAAAAATCTGCTGAAGAAGACGGAATTCCGGAGTAGTTTCAGTTTCATTTTTAGGAGTAACCTTTCCTACAAGAATATCGCCAGAGCGAACCTTTGCACCAATACGAACAATTCCTTCCTGATCAAGATTTTCAAGAAGAGAAGGTGCCGTCTGAGGAACATCACGTGTAATTCTTTCAGGCCCAAGTTTTGTGTCACGAAGTTCAGTTTCAAATTCGTGGATATGCATTGAAGTATACATATCTTCTTTTACGACTCTCTGGCTGATAAGAACAGCATCCTCGTAGTTGTATCCATTCCACGGAACAAAGCCAACAAGAAGGTTTCGTCCAAGAGCAAGTTCTCCGTTAAAAGTTGCAGGTCCGTCAGCAATAACATCGCCTTTTTTAACCTTTTCACCAACAGCAACAGTTGGACGCTGGTGATTGCAAGTATCAGAGTTGTTTTTCTGATATTTTAAAAGATGATATTCATCAAGTTTTTCAGAACCGTCAACCTTAATTTTAATAAGATTGCTCTCAACCCATACAACTTCACCGTCGTGCTTAGCCTTTACAAGTACACCAGAATCGTAAGCTGCCTTTGCTTCCATTCCTGTTCCAACATGAGGTGGCTCCGGGAAAAGAAGAGGAACTGCCTGACGCTGCATGTTACAACCCATCAAAGCGCGGTTTGCGTCATCATGCTCCAAGAACGGAACAAGAGATGCTGAAACTGAAATTACCTGACGCGGAGAAACGTCCATATACTGAACATCTTTTGGCGAACGACTCGTATAATCACCACGGTAACGTGTAGGAATAAGATCTGTTGGGAACGAACCATCTTTACCCATCCCTTCTGTAACCTGACCAATTACATATTTGTCTTCATCCATTGGTGAAAGATAATCAACTTCATCAGTTGCCTTTCCGTCTACAACCTTACGGTAAGGTTCTTCAAGGAATCCGTACTCATTTATGCTTGTATAAATTGCAAGTGAAACAATCAAACCAATATTCGGACCTTCAGGAGTTTCAATAGGACACATGCGTCCGTAATGAGTGTAATGAACGTCGCGGACTTCAAATCCTGCCCGGTCTCTAGAAAGTCCTCCAGTTCCCAAAGCACTAAGTCTTCGTTTGTGAGTAAGTTCTGAAAGCGGATTACACTGATCCATAAACTGAGAAAGCTGTGAAGAACCAAAGAATTCTCTAATTGCAGAAACAATCGGTTTTATTGAAATCAAATCCTGAGGCTTCAAAATATCAGTTTCTTTTTGATTCATACGATCTTTTGCAATTCTTTCCATACGCGAGAATGCAATATTAAACTGATTTGTAAGAAGTTCTCCTACGCAACGTACACGACGATTTCCAAGATGATCAATATCATCAAGACGTTCTTCATCATTATAAACATTGATAAGATGTTTCATTGTCTGGATAATATCGTCCATAACAAGAGTACTTTCTTCTCTTTCAGGCTCATATCCGAATTTTTTATTCAACTTGTAACGACCAACACGTCCCAAATCATAGCGACGAATACTAAAGAACATAGAAGTCAAATCTTTTTCTGCAGCATCATAACTAATCGGTTCGCCTGGCATAAGAACCTGATAAACTCTGTTTATACATTCATCACGTGAAGGCTCGTCAGCAGTTGCACTTCCTTCCTTTGCAAAAATAATTTCTTCCCGCTCAAAGCAGTTAACAATCATTTCGCTGTTCAAAGAAGGATTAACTTCGTCCTTGTTATTAGGATTTTTTCTAGCATCAAGTTTGATTACTGAAATTTCAGTAATATTATTAGCAACAAGATCGTCCAAATCATGCGGATGGAGTTTATCTCCTGCCCTAAAGAGTTTCTTTTCTTCTCCAGACTCTGAATCTTTTATAATAATAGGTTTAGCAAGGATGCGGCCTACAAGAGCTTCTCTCTTTTCTGCGTTTGCAGGAACTTCAACATTTTCTGTAACATAGAAATAATTGATGATTTCTTCACGAGTTTGAATTCCAAGAGCACGGAGGAAAATTGTTCCCAAAATCTTTTTCTTACGGTCTATTTTTGCATAGATAAGCTCGTGTTTTGGGTCAATTTCAAATTCAAGCCAAGAACCACGATAAGGAATAATTCTCGAAGAATAAACTCCCTTGTCATGCTGAAAAATAACTCCAGGCGAACGGTGAATCTGACTTACAACAACGCGTTCTGCTCCGTTAATAATAAATGTACCTCTATCTGTCATAAGAGGAACATCGCCCATATAAATGTCTTTCTGATGAATTGCACCAGTATCCTTAAAAACAAGATTGATTCTTGCCTTTAAAGGAACTGAATAAGTTGCACCCTTTCTCTTGCACTCAAGTTCATCAAATTTAATATTTTCAAAATCAAGGTCATAAAAATCATAGGTAAGCGCCATTTGACCGTCAGGACTTTCGATTGGAAAAGTTGAGTTAAAAACTCCTTGAAGTCCTTGATCCTTAAGCTCTTCTTTTTTTTCCAATCTTTCCCGCTGAATAAAATCTTCATAGGATTTTAACTGAATTCCGATAAGATCAGGCATTTCCTGAAAATCCTGAATATTCTTACCGATGTACTTTCTTACGATTGTTTTGCTTTTTGCAAACATTAATTAAATTACCTCGTGTTTGAAACTGGTCCTCGCTGAACCGCTACAAGCAAAAACTTTGCTCAGCACGAGATCAACAGTCCTAACGGAGTTTCCTTTCCGGCAGAAAATATTCTATAGCCCTATAATTTTTCTGCTAGTTCTTATAGACGCCTAAAAGCCTCGGAAACACAAAATCCCCGAAGCTTAAATTTTACAAACAGAGTAAACTGAGCATCTCCAAAATATATTTTGAAAATGACACAAATAAAACCTCATTCCTTTTAGCCAGCAAAAATAGCCAACTAAAAATACTATGGAAAATTATACAATTTAGAAAAATCTGTAAAAAAAAGACTTTCTAAAATTAAGCGGATTTTAAAACTCTCATTTTAAAATCCGCTGATTTACAATTTTCAAAAAATAATTATTTCTTGCTTGCCTTTCCGCCAGCTGCTTCAATATCAGCAATCATTTTGTCAGCATCAGCCTTAGAAACGCCTTCCTTAACTACCTTTGGAGCGCCTTCAACAAGTGCTTTTGCTTCCCCAAGTCCAAGACCAGTGATTGCACGAACTGCCTTAATAACAGCAATCTTTTTAGCTGCATCAATAGATTCAAGAGTAACAGTAAATTCTGTCTGCTCTTCTGCTGCTGGAGCTGCTGGACCTGCTGCTACAGCTACAGGAGCTGCTGCAGAAACACCAAATTTTTCTTCCATTGCTTTTACGAGATCAGCAGCCTGCTGAACTGTTAAATTTGCAATTGCTTCAAGGATTTCATCATTAGAAAGTGCCATAATTGTCTTCTCCATAATCGTTACGATTAAAAAAATTTCGCCTGTAGAAGAAACAAACTGCTTCTTTTTTCTACTTTAGCGATTTCTACGGACAGTAATCAGCACACAGAAGCCTGACCGTAGTAAAAAAGAACTTGCTCTGGGATTTTTTCCCGCAAAATAAGATCTGTTTTTACAGATTTTATTCAGCTGCTGGAGCTGGTGCTGCTTCGGCCGCAGGTTCTGCTGAGGCTTCTGCTGCAGGTTCAGCCGGTTTTTCAGCGGCAGGACCTTCCTTTTCAAGTTTTTCAACATATGCTTGCAATGTTCCAGCAAGTTTTCTTGCAGGTCCATTGATTGCAGACATAAGCATTGCGATAAGCTGTTTTCTGCCAGGAAGTTTTGCAAGAGCCTCAATTTTTGCAGCATCATAAAGTTCGCCATCAACCCAAGCTCCCTTTACTACAAGATTTGGAGCATCTTTTGCAAAATCAAACAAAACCTTTGCAGATTCATTTGCATCTTCTTTGATAAGAGCAATAG
>CAVCIJ010000347.1:0-12912 GCA_963601995.1 bacterium
ATATAGATGAGCTGTTTGATTCTATTGAAAAGTTATTTTCCAGCAAATAGGAAATCTTGGAAGTTGGAGAAAGTATGTTAAAAACTGCAACTGTGATTTGCGCCAAATGTAATAAAACTGGGAAACTGTTTGGCATTCGTACAGAAAAGAAAAATACTGGGTGGACTTTTACCTGGGCATTTCCAATGACTCAGGCGAACGCTGCAAATGAAGGCTACGATAAAACAATTATAAACGATTCAATCAAAACAGATTCTACTTATTCTGGCTGTCCTTATTGCAAAACAAAAGGATTTATTCAGTGTGAATGCGGAAAAATAATGTGCTTTGACAACGATTCAAAACAAGTAACTTGCAGATTTTGCGGAAATACAGGAACTGTGGTTTCGGGGACATGGAGTGCAGTATCTGGAGGCGGTTACTAATGGCAAGATTAAAGATTGGATCTACGCTTCAAACTGTTGACGGTGATGTAATTGAAATTCAGGATGAACTTGGTGAAGGTGGTCAGGGCGTTGTATATAAAGTTGAATGGAAGGGTAAACCTTATGCACTTAAATGGTATCGCAAAGGTGTCGGAGAGCAGCCAAAAGCTTTCTACCATAATTTATGTGAAAACGTAAAACGCTTAAATAAAATTCCAAAGACATTTTTGTGGCCAAAAGCGGTTACGGCAATTGATGATAAGGGTTGCTTTGGATACATAATGGATTTACGCCCTAAAGAATTCAAGGAATTTTCTCAGTTTTTGCTAAACAGAGTCAGATTTGAAAATGGTTTTGAGTCACTGATAAACGCCGCTTTACAGATTATTATCAGTTTTAGGGCATTGCATAATGCTGGCCTAAGCTATCAGGATTTAAATGACGGAAACTTTTTTATAAATCCAAAATCTGGAGATGTCTTGATTTGCGACAATGATAATGTAGCTCCAAATGGAGATAATCTAGGTATAAAAGGCAAGCCCCGTTATATGGCGCCAGAAGTTGTGCTCAATGAAAAAAAACCGGATACATACACAGATCGTTTTTCTCTGGCAGTAGTTCTGTTTCTTCTCTTGTACAAGAATCATCCGCTTTCAGGAATGGCTGATAACGATGGAGATGATCCTGCGAAAAATGAACGAAGACTTTATGCTGAAAACCCGGTATTTGTTTATGATCCCCAAAAATCTTCTAACAGACCAAATCCTGTAATCCATAAGAATGTAATTAAACTTTGGCCTGTATATCCAAAATACATTCAGAATTTGTTTATCAGAGCTTTTAGCGAAAATTTGATGCATTGTGATGAGTCCGGCCGGCAGAATCGAATCCTTGAAAAAGAATGGCAGAAAAATTTTCTGAGATTAAGAAATGAATTAATACGCTGTTCTCAATGTGGCGAGGAAGTATTTGGTGTGATCAATTCATCTAAACAGATATGTTTCAACTGTTCTAAATCTTTTGGATTGCCAGCTGTTTTAACAGTAAGAGAACATAAAATCGTTCTTTATCCTGGTAAAAAAATTTATCACTATCACATCGATGAAGACGACGCAACAACAGACAATATGAATCAAGTTGTTGCCGAAGTAATTCAGAATAAAAAGAATCCTAAAATATGGGGATTAAGAAATCTGTCCACCAAAACATGGTACAAACAAACTCCTGGCGGAAAAGAAGATTTAATTTCAAAAGATGGAGTTGTTCCAATTGCCCGGGGAATTAAATTGAATTTTGGAACAACAGCAAGCCAGGCGGTAATTGAATAAAAATTATTGAAGGAGATAAAAATGGGTGTCTTAGACGAAACAATTGAAGTGCCAAGAAAAACAATGTGCCTTTTCTTCTTGGTTGACGGTTCTGGCAGTATGTCAGGAGATAAAATCGGATCTTTAAATCAGGGAATTCGTGAAGTTCTTCCAGATTTACGCGATATTAGTGATTCAAATGCTGATGCGCTGATAAAAGTTGCTGTATTACAGTTTTCATCAGGAACACAATGGATTACTCCGTCTCCCCAGGAATTAGATAGTCTAATGTGGACTGATATTCAAGCTGGCGGTGTTACCGATATGGGAGAAGCATTTACAGAGCTCGATTCAAAATTGAATCGCAATGCATTCCTTGCAGACGCTGTAGGAAATTATGCTCCTGTAATTATTCTCATGAGTGACGGTGAGCCTACAGATGACTGGGAAGGCGGTCTTAAAAAGCTCAAGTCAAATAAATGGTTTAACGCTGCAATAAAAATTGCATTCTCAATTGGCAGCGACGCAAATGATGACATTTTGTCAGCGTTTACTGGTAATAAAGAAACTGTAATTCCAATTAATAATAAAGATATTATGAAAAAAATGATTCGCTTTGTGTCTGTAACGTCTTCAAGAATCGGAAGCAAAAAAGCTGGTTCTAGCGAAGATGATGCGGCTGCAAAACAGTCAGAAGTTGCAGAAGCCATACAAAGCGAAATGGAAGAATTGGATCCTGAAGAAAACTACAACGAAGGCTGGTAATAAATGCTTTGGACTTTTAGTCTTTCTGTGCAGGGGGAAAACCACAAGAAGAAGGAAATAGAAAATCCTAGGCGACTTTTCCCCTGCCAAGATAATAGTGATGATGATATTTATAAAAAGACTCAAAACTTTCCTGTAGCTGTTATATCTGTTGCAGACGGGCATGGCAGTCCTGCGTATTTTAGAAGCAGAGCAGGATCTAAATTTGCAATTTTATTAGGAAACCATTTCCAAAAGAGATTTTCAGAATTAGTTATAAAAAATTATTTATCTGATAAAAATGTGGTAAAAGAAGAATTTTTAAAAAATTACATGAAAGATTTATTTAATAAATGGAAGAATGAGATTGCAAAAAACTTACAAAAAAATCCAATTACAGAAAAAGAAAAAGAATTCTTAAAAAAAGACGATATTCATGCCTTGCAGAATTACCTTACTGCAATAGAAGAAAAAGATTTTGAAAAACTCCTGCCAATATACGGAACAACACTTTGCTCAGCAATGGTTATTCCTAAGGTCGGTTTTTTTGCCATGCAATTAGGCGATGGGAATATTGCTGTAAAATTCAAAGATGAGCAGTTTATTACTGCAGTGGCAGAAGATAAAAATTGTTTTTTGAACCAAACAACTTCATTGTGTGATGAAAATTCTCAAAATGAAATCCGTTTTTTTGCATCGCAAAGGATTCCTGAATGTGTATTTTGCTGTTCAGACGGTTTTGAAAATTCATTTAAGGATGAAAAACAGTTAATGAGCGTTTATGAAAAGGTTTACGAATTATTTAAGTCTTACGAAGGCGGCGAACTTTCTAAAAAGAAATCTGCCTTGGAAGAATTAAAAGACTGGTTACCTAAGTTATCAAAAAAAGGCAGCGGAGACGATATTTCGCTTGCCGGAATAATATTGGAATAAATCAAAATTTTTAAGAATGGAAAAGAAGAATGGGTGACATTGATTTAGAAGAAAATGGGTTTACAGAAACTGTTCCTGAAATGGAAGAAAAAAAAGAGCTGCAAGATGAAAAATCGGTCGCAGAAATAACAGAAAAAGAAGATGCATTTAGTGAAGATAAAACAGAAATATTGCCTGAATATGAATCGATGAATATTGAAAAAAATCGTCAAACAAATGAAAAAGTTAAACATGGAAAAAATGCGGTAACTTTTCCTATTATAACTTTCTCTATTGGGTTTGTAGCCTGTGCAGTCATTATATTGTTATTCCCTATAAATACGTCTGGCTGGTTTTATCAAGCAGTTTTTTATGGATTTTTAGCAGTTTCCTTGATTCTTTTTTTGTTTTTTATAATTGCTTTTTGTAATGCGCAAAAGTTTTATTCAAAAATGTTCAAAACTGATTACGCAGAATTGTTTGAAATGCAAAGTCCTGGTTTAAAAGCTGCATGGAAAGCTTATGAAAAAACTTTAATCGATTGGATTACCAGAGATAAAGACGATAATGAAATTTGCACAAAAAGAACTCGAACAAATTCAGATCTTTATTTTGATGGAGAACATTGGGTAAGCTATTCATTCACAAAAATTCCTGTAGAATCTCTTCTTCGTTTAGTTCCGGGCACGCTTATCGGCATGGGCATTCTTGGAACTTTTATTGGTTTTGCATCAGGTATTACACAACTTGGAGATGTAAACGAAAAAACATCTGAAGAATTAATGAAAGGTATTGGATTTCTTACAAGCGGGCTTACCACTGCATTTAATACATCTATCCTAGGTGTAATTATGAGTGTTGTTGTAAACTTTTTAATGTTTAATCCATTGAAAAATTCCTGTGATATGCTTTGTCAAAAAATATGCGACCGCATTGATGAAGAATACTACATCAGCGATTACGACGCGCTTCATAAAGACCTGGACGGTGTTAGCGATGCTATTAAAAATCAGTTTGTTGAAAATACAAAAGATCTTGCTTTTGAAGTAAGCAAAGCTGTAACAGGAAGTGTTGAAGATAACATAAACCGACTCCAGACAGTAATTGACAGCCAGATTGAACAGCTTAAGAAGGCAGTGGAAGTAACACAAACAATACCTGAAAAAGTTGAACAGTCTTTTGTAAACACAAAGAATTTTATTCAGGCAACATTGGATGAAAGCAGAGATAAATTTGTTACAGAACTTAACTCTACTGTTAACAGTCTTACTGGCTGCATTGAATCTTTTGACGCTATTCCAGGAAAGATTGAAACAGCTTTTGAGAATTCAAAGCAATTTATACAGAGCACGCTTGATGAAAGCCGTGAAAAATATATGGCAGAAATCAACAGAACAACAGATGCTGTAAACAGCTGTGTTCAGGCGCTCAATGAAAATCAGGAAAAACTACGCCAGTCAAATGCTCTTTTTGCTGAACAAGTTCAAAATGTTATTAACAGATTCTCTGCCACTTCTGATGATATTTCTAATCACTTTAAGGAAACTGCAGATTCATTCACACAGAATTTTGGACAGGCAGCTTCTATTGCTACTGACAATTTAAAAAATCTTTCTACAGCAATTGCAAATAATTTTGCAAAAATCGTCGATCAAACAAATGTCACTTTTGACAAGATTCAGGATTTTGCCGGATTTTATGAAGAAGCAAATAAAGTCACAGAAAATCTTAACAATATATTGTCACAGATGCAGTCTTACAATGCACAGACACAGGCAGGGTACGATTCAGTACTCAATAGCCTGACTGCCATAACAGAAGAAAGCAATGCGACATTAAAAGAATTTAAGAATCTTGATTCTACATTAAGCTCGACAATTGGAACAATTACAAAGAATCTCGAAACTTATAACGAAACCGTTGCAAACGCATTGCAGAATTATCTTGGACAATTTGCAGATAAATCAAGCAATTTTGCGAATGGTCTTAACAGTTCTGTTCAGAGTCTTGAAATGTCAGCTTCTACACTTGCTGAACTTTCAGAAGATCTTACAAAAAGTGTCCATGCGTTTACTGTTCGTAACGAAAAGCTTATGGTTGAATTGAAGAATCTTAATTCTTCTAAATAACAGGATTTTGTGATGCGAACAAAAAGATATAAACGTAACGTTGAAAGTACTAGTTATGATCTTTCTATCAGTGACATGATGGCTGCTCTCTGCTGTGTTTTTGTCCTTATTTGCGTAACTGTAATGCTTAGATTGACGGAACAGAAGGCTGAATTTCAGAGACAAAACAAAAAAGCAAATTCCTATTATGCAATGAGAACTGATTTATATGAAAAATTAATGGATTCTTTTGGGAATGATTAAAAAAAATGGAATGCCACGATAGATGAAGACACGCTTTCGATAACATTTAAAAATCCAGATGTCCTTTTTGAGCAGAATGACACTGAATTAAAACAGGAGTATAAAAATATTCTTGATGAATTTTTCCCGAAACTTGTAAATCTTTTGTATACATCAACTTTTATAGTTGATGGAGAAGAAAAGCCTATAAAGGACGAAATTGAAGAACTTCGCATAGAAGGGCATACTGCAACTTCCAGATTTTTAACAGATAAGCAGAATTATGAAAGAGGCATGGAAACTTCCCAGGAACGTACAAGAAATACACTTGGATACTGTCTAAATCTTGAAGAAAAAATCGAAGCTGACCAGCTTAACTGGATAAAAAAACATGTAGCCGCAATAGGGTATTCAAATTCTCGTCATGTCGTGCATAAAAATTCTGATATTGAAAATCAGGAAGCTTCAAGGCGCGTTGAATTTAGAATAATGACAAACGCAACTAACGTATTAACTGAAATTGAGAGTTTTAAGGAATGAAAAAAACATTAAACGCAATTGCAAAACTTGCAAACAGCTCTCTCTTTTTAAAGACAGCCGTATTTCCCAATGAAAAAAATGCAGAAAAGTGCCGCCATTCTTTGGCGTTAATTTCGGATTTAACAAACAGAATTATTGCCGAAGAAGAAAATGTATCGACAGCCTATTTAAAAACACTCAAAATAAATTTTACAAAATATATGAACTCTAAGAATATGGATATTCCTAGAGTTTTGCTGAACAAAAGAAGCATTAAACAGGTTATTTCGCATTTGAATGATACCGAAATTTATGATTATTCCATTAGTGCATCAGAAGAAGATTCTGACATGAAGAAAATTTTTTTCTTATTGAAGTCAGGAACTACATCTGTCGAGTCGGGAAATGATTTTTCAGTTTGCTTGTTGAAATTTTATTACACATTTTATAACGATTGTTCAGATTTATTTGTTTCAAATATGAAAAATTATTTGAGCAAGCATTATTCAGGAAAATACTATCTTTCTCAGCAAGACTTTATATTAATGTTTTCTCAATATGACAAAGGTGAAGATAATTATCTGGATTTCTTAAGAAATTTAAAAGTAAATACTAATTTTATATCTACAAAGTTCTTTCAGGAAATCTGGAATGTATGGTGTATATCAAGAAAAGCAAATTCTTATTCAGAATCATTTCTAAAGAAAAATAAAGATAGAATAAATGCAGAAACTGAAGATATTAGAAAATGTTTGTTAGCTGTAATTACATGTCAGATAAATAAACTAAAATCCCGAGATTCTCTTATTACAAGCCAGTTGTTACCTATGTTTGGTTCTGTTAATCCTGCAGA
Source organism: bacterium (assembly GCA_963601995.1). Classification (GTDB taxonomy): domain Bacteria; phylum Spirochaetota; class Spirochaetia; order Treponematales; family Treponemataceae; genus Treponema_D. The sequence continues at coordinate 7,112 of CAVCIJ010000347.1, forward strand.
ACGTTATTTTTGGAATGTTTCTTCTCAGGCTTTAAGAAGCAAATATTTAAATTTTTTGGATGCTGCTCCAAAAATTTATTTTAAGTATTTTACAAAAACATTTATAGAAGCTTTCTTTCTTGTTCTTTCTGCTGGAAGTTCTGCATATGAACGGGAACGCTCAATATTCTGGTTGAATTATATAGATCAAATTGAAGAAATTAAGATTGGAGTAACAAGTTATAAAGATGAAATTTTTAGAAGCAAACTTTCTCAATTGCCGGGCGATACTAGAATGTATATGGCATTTTATAAAACTTGCAGAATAAATATTTATAGTTCCAGTAATCCTGCTGCGCTTTTAATGAAAATCAACAGTGTTCTGGCAATTGAATTTACAGAAAACGGAAATGCGGCGTATTTATATCATAAAGATAATGAATTTGCGCAAAAACTCTTTAATAGTAAACAGGTTGATGACGTTTCAGAATTCAAACGACAAGATCAGAATTATGGATTTTTTGACAGAATAATCCATAATGGCTATTGGCAAGGTAAAGCAGATTTGATTTTAAGAGGACATTAGGTTTTAACTTAAAAAACTCATCTTTTTTTATAAAGTGAAAGGGCAGTCATCCCAAAAAATTTGACCAATTTTAAGGAGAGCCTTTCTTGTTTTTGAGTTTAGCTTTGAACTGACTTGGCGCCAATTCTTTTAATCCTTTCTGCGGATATTTTTCTGCCATACAGCAGCTTTTCAGATCCGGCTATAATTTCTTCAATGACAGACACTTCTGAAAGCCGCTCAGAATTAAAAATATATTTTTTGATTTTAAAATCCTATCAATCGCATTCTCAGCTCAGGATCAAAACAGGAACAAGACACCTGCGGTTTGCTTGCCGCAAATTATTCTGCAGCATAATAATTGCTGTAGATGTCTTTACAAGGCACATTTTCTGTATCCAAATCCCAAATATGGCGCTTTATCAAAGCTATAAAATTTGCTGTCTGTGCCTTTAATTGTTATAACAAGGCAACGCTGAATCGCCGCCGTATTACCTAAGCTGAAAGCTTGTCAAACTCTGCATACGGTTCGAGCAGCTGAAGCATGAATTCATATGGAGTTACAGCTTTTAAATCTCCTGAAACCACACTTGCGAAAATATTCGCAGACGCCCCGCTGATAAGCTTTACTCCCTTCTCGTTTTTTGTGACAGGAAGATGAGTATTTCTGGCTTCAACGTTCCAGAATACGATTTCTGGAAGCTCATAACCGGCTTCCTCAAACTTCTTTTTATAGAAATTGAAAGTAGAAATGCCTTTAGCGCAAGAATCGAATTCCATATCAGAAATAACTAGAATGCGCTCAATCATTTCTTCTTTTGGAACATTTCCGTTTTCCGCAGTCTGAAAAATAAGTTCATAAACCTTGCCGATGTCTGTGTTTGAACAGTCAGCGTACTTTGAAATAAAAGCAAGCTTCTTCTGCAATGTATCAGCCGTTTCTGGAATCTGAATCAGTTCCGGATGAGAGCTGAATGTGATGAAACTGTTTTTATAAGCTCCGCAAAGCTGCTCGCTGAAAAGCAAAGCGAGTGATGTTGCAATGTTTATTGCGGCAAAATCATCAGAACCGTACATAGAGCCAGAGCCGTCACGCACAACGATTGTTTTTGAATCAAACAAGCCGCGATCCAGAGCTTTCCAGCTAGCTTCCAGCGAAAGAGACTCTTCGCCTTTTAGATGATTGATTCCATTCAACCTGTTCATAAACGGGGCGACAATCTGATAAGGATAAAGAGTCTTAGTATTAAGCTTTACCTTCTCTTCTTCAGGAATCTCTTCGCCGCGGGCAAGTTTTTCTGACTGTTCGGCAACTTTGCTCAAGAATTCTGAGTAACGCTTTTCATCATTGCGCATGAATGCTTTCTTATAGCGAAGCATTGCCTGGCTAGGCTGCTTTGAATAGTCAAACGTGTAATCCCTGGTTCTAAGGTTGTTTTCAAGAATTTTTATTTCAGAACGCAAAGCGGAACAAAGTTTTCTGTATTCAGCCGCCTTCATTCCAAGTTCCTTCATGATAAGTTTTGCAAGCAGAACACTTTTCTTGGAAGAAGTATTGATTGAAGGAAGCCATTTGCCAAGCAGGCTGACTTCTTTTCCTTCTTTCATGGATTTCCGGTCTTTTTCAATCTGCGTTTTTATCAGGGCAACCGCCTCTGACTTTGCCGGTGTATCCATCAAAACAAGAAGGTCATCCCAGCGGCCATATTCAGGCACTGCGTATGCAATCTGCTTTGCCATTTCAGGATAAACCTGCGCCAAATCTTTCAAAAGCACACGGAAAGAATTTCTCTCTCCAAGACCGCCTCGAATATTTCGCATGTAAAAAAGAATCTTGATCGCGACAACAGGATTCTCCGCATACGCTTTCGCAAACAGCTTATCAAGAGCATCAATGCTGTTTCTCATGCCGCCGCATAAAGAGAAAAAATCCAGACAGGCAGAACCTGTGCTTTTGTAAGACAAGTCACCGTTTCAGTCCGGGTGATATTCAGCTGATTTTTCATCGCCTGCAATGCATTCATATTTATATTCCCCCTTAAGAACAACGTCCCGTTTACATAGCCGAAAAAGGCCGGCTTTTTTTTCAATGGAGAGCCGGCAATAAATCCGGATTCATCCGGATAATTTCGAATAAATCCGGATACAAGATACGATTTAGTTTTTTTCATGCTGCATGCATCTTTAATTCCAAGACCCGTTATTTTCTTAATTGCAAATCAAGTGCTTCTCAGCGGTTTAATTGCTGTTAGAGTCTTTATCCGGACTGATACAAGTTGAACGTACATATTCAGACTCAAACCCCGCCGCGCTATCCAGTTGCGACACAGTCCGATATGCAAGAGCCCTGGCTTTCTCCTCAGCGCCTGATTTTAGAATGACAGCTAGTTTTCCAGTTTTTACTAAAGCTGCCCGTTTATAAAACTAGTCTTTTAATCTTTCCGGCTTACGCCCAAGCAAATCACAAACCTTTATTTTATAGATAATCCGCTCGTTCTTTCCATTCTTCATTTCATGGACAGGCCGGATTACAATTCCTTCCATCTCGATACCCGGATTTACCTTTGAAGCAGGCGCCGTCTTAACCAGTTCCGCAATCTCACCCAAAGTTCCGCTAGCCACAATCGGAGCTTTTTCAAAAGACAGCATCTGTGCAAAATGTTCCACAACGTCCTGCTTCCAGAAAACGCCGTCAGTTTTGTTGTAAATATCAAATGCGTAAAACTTAAAATCCGTCACACCATAAAGATTGCCCTGAATTTTCGGTCCTAAAAGCTCGCCATGAATGACAGCTTCCTTTTCTCCAAAAATCTGCTCAAAGATGGATTCGAACTCAGGTGTAATTAAAGAATCGAGCCAATCTTTTTTTCACCTGTAAAAACCGACTTCTCTGTGTGTCCAAGATATGAGACGTGATTTCCGTCATAATAAAAATTAAGATTTTCGCCATCGAGCTTTTCTGTTCCAATCCATTGAATATCTTTCAGCATCTCGATGTATTCATCTGAAAATACTTCTGTGTTTACGGTTTTGGACTTAGCGTCAGTCCGCTTCCACGGGCTGACAATTTTCTGATAGTTGTGCATAAAAAACCTCCTGATAATTGGTTTGCTCCGCTGCCAGTTTTATAAAAAACAGGAAAATAAAGATGTTTTCTGCGGACATATTCTCCACAATCAAGCATTAGCGCCAGAAAGCCGAATTTCTTGCGTGCTTCCCGCTTTTTGACAGAAATACAGGAGATTTCTTTTGTCCTAAAAGCGAGCTTTTGTTTCCCAATGTGCTGGCTCATTCCGGCATATGCCGCCGGCTCATCATCACCATAATTAACATATCATTGTTCAAAACGCATTTCATTCAACTTGCAGTTGAAAAACGGCAATGAAAAGGATCAGACTTTCAGGGAAGAAAAAAAACGCCCGGACGGAATTTGAGTCAAGAAAGCTTGCTTCTAGTCTTTCCCCAAAGTTTGACAAGATTTAAAGAGATTTTCTTCCGTAAAATAAAAAGAAAGCAGAAAAATAAAAAAAAAAGATTCCCTGAAGAACAGGAAGAACAGATTGCAGAAATGATTCAGAAACATCAGGAAAGGAAAAAGCGTTCCAAAAATCAGCCGTGATTCTGGCCGAAAACCCGCGGAATAAAGCCCCGCGATTTTTTTTCGGAGACTCACGGTAAAAAAGACGAGGCTGTCTTAAAAGTTGTGTCATGCTGAATTTATTAGCCTTCGGCGGCTTCGCTCAGCATCTACACTGTATCTAGTGTATAGATTCCGAATCGAGCTCGGAATAGCATGTTTTCTATTTAGTATTGTTTCTAAAAATCAAAGAGAACATGCGGCGGACAATCGGCCCTGCAAAAAAAAGCTGCCAGAGCAATGCCATCGGATAGTTCATAAATGTTGTTGCAATCCACAATGAAACTGTTTCTTTATGGAATCCGCCTTTAAAAAGCAGGGTTGCGGCAAGGCTCATGAGCGGGCACATAAACCACACAGAGCATGCAGAAATTGAAAGAACGATCCATACAGGATTGTCTTTTGCAGGATTAAAGCGTGCAAATGTGATTTTTTTTGCAAGAGGACCTGCAATCAGCATGTCTAAAACAATGGCAATCGGGCACATAACCGGCAGTTCATGAAAAGCCATAAGAAAGACCTTGTTTGTAAAACTGCCTGTCGCAACTGCAATGTTGTAGCAGACCATGGCATAAACCATGACGAATACCATCAAAATTGTAAAAATGATTTCCTGGAATAAAGATTTTGGCATAGCGCACTCCTTATAAAAACACCGCGTTAGCGGCGAGCCATGGATGGCGAGAATCACAGTTTGGGAAAGCAACGCTTGAACAAACTGTTGTGCCAAAAATTACACGGAAGTAATTTTTGGTACGCCTCCAATAAAAAAAGTAAAAACGGACTTGCGCTAAAAAAAAAGCGCAGTTTATTTTCTTTTGCCCGTTTATTGCAAAAGATTGTTAAACTACGCTGTTTACGTATGAGACATGGAAAGTTTCCAAGATATTCAATCTGAAGCGGGGATTAATCTAAACAAAAAAAAGATTTTTTGCAATGGCAGTTTTCTTCCCGTTTATAAAATTTTGCGGCCGAATATCAAGAGTTTTTTGATTTAAAACTGCAATGCCGACTAAACGACTCACTCCACTAACGAAAATATTTTAGTCCAGCCCTGACTCTTTCTTAAAGCCTGTCAGAATTTTGTATTTTATGTTCTGGTTTCCGTAATTCAAAATTTCAAGCGAAGCCCCCTTAAAACGGATTACATTGCTTTTTGAAAGGTCGTATGTTGCATCAATCGTAAACCCTGGTTTCACAAAATTATCCGCAAATTCCCTGTAAGTAAATTTTAGACTATTACCCTAGCAGCCTGTATAAATCAACTCCTGCTTAAAATAGTACTCACCTTATCAATGACTGTTGTTCTTGAATAGTTATCCTGTGTCAGCTTGGTATTATGAAATTTTCCCTGTAAATAAGCATCTCCGTTTTTATCTTCAATAATTTGCGGATATTTATAATTTCCAAGCCCTGTTATCTAAGCGTCATCAGATTCATACACCTTATATGTTTCTGTACTGATTATCTTACCGTTGTCATCCGTTATTGCTTTTTCTGTCGTGCCAATCAATTTATAAACACCTTTTGGATGAACACCGCCAAAGCCACCTTCCTGGCCATAGTTTTTCTTTAAAAAAATGGCATCAATTTCAAAAGATGTGCCTTCGTTTATTAATG
>CAVCIJ010000348.1:0-5912 GCA_963601995.1 bacterium
CTGCTTTATAACCTCGTTCAAGTCATGATAAACAAGGTCGTACTCGTCAAAAAGATTTGTAGAATCCGCCAAAAGTTGGTTCCGCAAGAACGCGACAGAGGAAAAAAGAAAATAGTTTTAGAGAATAAATTATTTCAGTAATAAGAATTAAATTTTATCTGGTATATCTTTATAAACTGCATCAAAAAGTTTTTTCATTGTTTCAAAACCTTCTTCCGCAAACAAGTCTATTTTATCAGAAGTACCAAGCTGTATAAGATTTCGACATTTTTTTAATCTTGAAAGCATTGGCAATAAAATTGTTTTATCGTGGTTTATAAAATCTATCAAATCACGTTTTTTTGTCGGAAGTTTATAACCTTGCTGTGAACTAGCAATTATAACATCTGAATCTCGTAACCTACCGATAACTTTAGTTCTAAAATAATAGTCAGACATACGTTCAAGACCTGTATATATAAGATTATTTTTCAATTCATTTGTTGAAATATAATCACGCAGATTATTATTCATAAATCTGAAAAGCAAATACCTTAAAGTCATAACCTGTGCTACAACATCTAAGTCTCTAGATTTCTCATTTTTAATTACGAATGCCCTTGCCTGCTCGTAACAAATTCTTGCAATTTCAATATCATATTCACTTGCAAGAGGACATTTTTCTATATTGTAATTTTCAAATGTCTGAGGATAAATCTCAATTCGTATAAACTGATTTTTTATTTGACTCAAGAAATCATATTCATTTGGCACATTTTTTGATTTGTCATAAACACACTGTAATGTTCCACTCACAATATCAGCGACTTGAATAAGGACATCTTCTTTGCTATCCCTTAATTGAATATCACTTTCACCAAACAAATCAGGAATTCCGACTCTTGTTTTCATATAGTTTATGAAACTTTTTATAAAATCATTATCACCTGTTGAATCAGAAACGATTGTTATTTTTGGAAAGGCTTTTGTCAATTCAGTATCAAGAATATTGTTTAAGAATTTATAAAAAGGCTGCTTGAACTGCAAACCTTTATAATTGCTATTTTTCAGCTTATTTTTATCAAAAACAATCGAAAAGAATTTGCAGTTTAACTTGCTTATTTCTGTCAGGAGTTTCTGACGCCTGGAATGATTAGAACCAATTTTAGAAGATTTCATTTCACCTTTTTGAAAAAATGCTTTTCTGATTTTTTCGGCATTATCAAAAACTGATTTAAAATTTGATTCATCAATAATAACAGCAGTCAAAATAAAATACTTTGACACAGAAGGATTATCCAAATCCCAACCAAATGCTCCAGACTCATCAATAAAAGCAAATATTCTTTCCAATAGATTCACTCCTAATAATTTTATAATAACAAATTTAGCACTTATTATTCTTAATTTCTAGGTTTCTTATCTTTATCAGAGATTTCATAAAAAAAAGCGGAGCTTTTACGCTCCGCTTTGCTCATCTTGTTACACCAAAGATTCTATTCAGCTTTTGAAGCTGTTTTTGCTCTTGTGCTTACGGTCGCATTTGCCTTTGTGATTTCTGCCTCGCACTTTGAGACAAAAGTTTTGTAACTTTCCAATGCGCTGACCGCTGTAAGGTACGGCACGAGCTTGTAGTTCAGAGCGGCAAGAAGCGTTTTCTTTACGGCAGTCGCGCTGTCGCCTTTTTCCACATTTGCTGCTGTGTACTCGTCGTTCGCCTTGTTAAAGCTGTCCTGAGCCGAGCGGAGCGAATCAAGCAAGTCTTTTACGCCGTCCAGTGCCGCAACGTCAGCCTTTAGGGAATCAGCCGCAAAATCCTCAAGCATGCTTTCAATCAAAGATGACTCTTCGGCATAGTTTTTTGAAGTGATTTGCTTTCCGTACTTACCGAAAGTTGAAAGCAGTCTTTGGGCAGCCGCCTTTTTCGCAGCAATCGGAATCGCCGCATAGCCTGTAAGAGCGTCACCGATGTTGCGTATAATCTCGTCGCGCGCAATGTCCGCCTCGTCAAGCGAAGCAGAAACCTTGTCCTTTTTTATCGCGGTTGTGATTTCGGCAGAAAGTTTTTCGACCTCATCCATAATGCCGGAAAGGTTCGCATCTTTTGAAACGGCAGAGTCACCGCTGGAAGAATCCTTGTACAGACGCACAAGCACATCAGAAAGCGTGTCAAGCTCTGTAACACGCAGGCTAGAATTGATTTTTTTCATTTTGACTCCTTTGGATATGAAAAAAAATGGCTAAGAATTTGATTGGTCATTTTGAATTGAAAAGAAGCCAAAATGTACAATCCCGATAGTTTCCTCCGTTTCTGCATTGAATTGGAATTAAACTCTGTACATAAATGATATAGGGAAAATGCCTAGACCGACAACAAGCAGACAGCCATTTTACAAAAATTTCATAACTTAAAAACGTCTTGGGCAGCGAATGAAATCATTGCGTTTCAAAAAAACAGGCTTTACCGGACTATGAAATTATTTCATAAGCAGAAAATGCATTGGACAAGATATGAAATAATTTCATTCATGGAAAATGCGTTTTGCCAGACAACGCAGAAATTTCACAGGCAAAAAATGCGTTGGGCGAGCCGTGAAATTATTTCATTTGCAAAAAACACGTTTCGCCATGCAATGCAGAAATTTCATAAACGGAAAATGCGGTGGGGGAAATGAAATTTTTGCATAGAGAAAAAGCACGTGATTTCACTGTGTACGAAAAAGCCTCTTTTTCAATATCTTTCTAGCTCTTGAAAATATTTTCTCTATGATAGACAAGATAGGCTTCCCTTTTGTCATCAAGCGGAAGTTTTTCAATTTTCTTGCCTTTATAAATGCCTAGCCTTTTTTGATTCATCGGAGAAATCCAAGGCGAAACCATCAAAGATTTATCTGATTCAAAAGAAATGAATCCGCCGTCAAAAAGTTTGTCGTATGTCGGTGTAAACAAGAATCCGTTCTTCGGGTCTGTTTTTTCAGTATCATTTGACTTTGCCCACGGCTTTATATGCGAGGCAATCAAGAGCCTTTCATCATTGACAAGCGTAAACGGACAAAAAGAACACTCCTCAATTAACTTTTCTCGATACTCTCCCTGCCCAATTCTAGCCTGAATAAGCCGCTCCTTCACTTTTTCAGAAGCGTTGCTGTTCTCGATTTCTTCAACGGCAGATTTTACAAGTGGGGATTCATATTTCATAATATCAGGTTTGTAATCAATAAAAAGTTTAAAATAAAAGATAAATTTCTCAGTGCTTAAATCTTTCAATTTTAAAATTGAAAGATATGAAATATTCGGCAGTCCAAGTTTTCGGATAAAAAGATAAAACTTAGAAGAAGAATTTATATAGACTCTTGGCGGCTCTACACCGACACGGTAGACATCAAAGAAAAGAGGTTTAGAATCAAGTTCATTTACATCTTTTGAAAGTTCCTCAAAGATTTCAGGAAATTTATCTTTTTTGTTGTAATCTTGCTGAGGATTTTTATACTCTTCTTCTGCGTCATGCAAAAATTTCTCGAAGTCGCTTTTTAAGACAAAACCGTTTATTTCAATATGTTCCAAACTTCCAAAGAAATTTTCTAGCCGTTCGCCTTCATTTCCAACATAAAGTTTTGCTTCGCCATGTCCTGTTCCAATTTTATTGAGCAAAAAAGAGTCTGCCATAGTAATATTGTTTAGGCAGTCAACGGCTTCATACTTTTTTCCATTTACAGTCATTGAATAATTGCTCATTCTTTATCTCCTTTTACTAAATTCGGATAACTTTTCAAAACAGAATTCATAATGTTAATCAAAACATCAACAACGATTGAATTTCCCGCCTGCTGGTAAGCGGAAGTGTCTGAAACAGGAATTACAAAATCGTCTGAAAATCCCATAAGGCGGAAACATTCACGAGGAGTAAGTTTTCTAAGCCGTCCGTCTGTTGTAACATAATTGTCAACTCCAGCCCGGTGCATTTTGTGCATTGTTGTCAAAAGAGGTCGGGCAACCTCCAAGTCTGTTTTTGGTCGCGAGTAAAAGCCTTTTGTTCCTGTTGCAAGAACATATTTTCTCACCTTTTCCGACAAGAAATATTTTTCCAAATCCTTTTTTATTTTCTGCTTTGCTTCTTCCTCGCTCTGAAAAACAAAATCTCCATGCCAGTTGAACTGCTGATTTTTCTTTTGGCAAAGCTGAATATCACCGTCAATCTGCGTGTACCGTTTTGTAAGATTTTTTTCGTCAGTTACAAAATCCACGCCTTTTTTCGGAAGAAAATAACCGCCAGGAGCATTGTCAAGAAGAAAATCCTGCATTTTCTTTTTTAGTTCTATAGGCTTTGGAAACTCAAATTCCTTTTCAAGTTTCAAATCATTTCTAAACCCGACAACAAAAACTCTTTCGCGGTTCTGCGGAATTCCATAGTCTTTCGCATTTAGAACTTTATATTTCCAGTTATAGTTTAAATCCGTAAAGACTTTCTGAACTGTTTCCCAAGTTCTGCCTTCGTCATTGCTCAAAAGAGCCTTTACATTCTCATAAATAAAAACTTTCGGGCGGATTTCCTTTACAAGCCGTGCATATTCATAAAAAAGAGTTCCTCGTGTATCAGCAAGCCCGCGCTGTTTTCCAACCAAACTGAACGACTGGCACGGACTTCCGCCGACGAACAAATCAACCTGATTTTCATACTGTTTTCCGTCAAGAAAAGAAACATTCCAATGAAAATCCTTGTCATCAATTTTATAGTTTGCCTTGTAAGTTTTCTTTACTTTGTTGCTTTCTTCCTTGTTCTTATAAAGAGCGTCAACAAATTTTTTCTTTTCAGAATAATCAGGAATTTTTGAAAGTTCCTTTAAGATTTTGAAAGAATTGATTTTCTCGTGCAACATTCCTGTTCGCTGGCAAATGTCTTTTATCTTTCTTGAAATCTTGTTTTCCGTTGAATTTGCAAGGCTCATTGATTTATAAACTTTGACTTCTTCATTTGTCTTTGAAAGAATCAAATCAAGTTCGGATTTATACAGTTTATCTTCTTCTGTTTGAACTTCAATTTTATTGATTTCTTTCGTAAGTTCAGAAAGTTCATTTTCAATTTCAGAAATATTTTCAGGAATTTTCTTTGAAAGAACATCAACATCGCCGTTGTCGCAGGCAAAAATTATGTCATGAGAAATATTCATTCTATCAAGTGTATGCTCAATCGCACCGATTCCGCTAAAAACAGTTGCGAGGTGAAGTTTATTGCTATTCATATTTTTTAGAAATATAGCACAAAAATAAAAACTAGTCATCGGAATATGAATAATCATTTTTGCGTTAGGGATTGTAGGGGTTTGTAAAATAGAAAATGCGTCAATAAAAATTGCGAATACTTGAAGCAATTTTTTAGCATTTAGTATTTTATGAAGCGATAGCGTAACCCCGAAAAGCCCGACCCGAGCAGAGCGAGGGGAACGCCAATATAAAAATTATGCCTCAAATTTCCTTACCTGATACCCAATCTGCCGCTGCAAGTCATCGTGTTTTTCAACGTTCATCGTGCGCACTTTTACGGCATGCTCAAAACCGCTCTGGTTAAACGGCTGAACGGAAATTATCGGAACTTTTGTCTTTACGTCCAAAATCAGCGTTTCGTGAATCAGCTTCCGCCCGAGTTCCGGGGCTAAAATTCCAAAAGGAACAAGCATATTCAAAAAACTGTCGTCAAAAGCGTGTGTAAGCTGGTAGATTTTTGAATGTTCCTCGCTTGTGCAGTTTGTAAATTTAAGCTTTACATCTTCCGCAGCCAGAACGCCGTTTCCGCCCTGCCGGGCCTTCCACATTCCGCTGTCAACATATTCCTGTGCGTCGGGCTTTCCAATCTGACGTGCAAAATCAATCAGAAAATTCCGCCATTTTTCGCTTTCTTCTTTCATATAAATACGCGACAAAAACTGAGCGCGCGT
>CAVCIJ010000349.1:0-5573 GCA_963601995.1 bacterium
TCTTTTATCCACTTTTGCGAAATTCGCTCCTGCTCAAGCCTGTTTTTTTGGGGATTTTGGTTAAGCTCATTAAAACATTCTGATTCACTTTCTGTAAGATTTTGTGGCGGAACAATATGCTTTTCAATTTTTGAAGCAACTCGGAACTGCGCAAACTGGTCAAGCGTTTTTGTGTCCATGCAGAGCGACTTTGTTTTTGGAAAACTTTCCCTGAACTTTGAAAGAATGTCAAATCCATGCTCGTCCAGGTCGCCAAAATAAATAAGTTCAAAATCTTTAAGCCATTCAAGTTGTTTTAAAACTGTTGCGGTGTAGCCATGCCCCCAGATGCAAACTGAATCTTTAACTTTTGGGAACGTTAAAAACACCATCTCATTTTCTACAACATATATAGAGGAAAACTGCTCAAAAATCGAATTTGAGGCTTTAAGATTTTCAACAGGAACGGAAATTTCGTCTAGTTTCATTCCAGAAAGCAATATAGGCTTATCTTCATCAAGACTTCTGAATCTGACTAAGACTGGTTTTTCTTTTAAGCCGTGGTCAGATTCAAAAGTTTTGGCGATTTTTTCTTCCGTAATAAGCGAATGGATTATGTTTTTGTTCTGTTCAATGAATTTTGTGTGTACTTCAACTGGAATTTCCCGGATATAAAGGCCAGAATTTTTGTTCCGCCTTAAAAAATTCACACATTCGCAGATTTTCTGCCAGTAGCATGGATTTTGTTTTTCGTTTTCAACGTCAGAAAGTTCCTTTAAATGCGACAAAATCCAGTTTTGAATATCAACGTCGCTGTCGCGTATTTTTGAGCGGATAACGCTTAACGAGTTTTCAAAATATTCAGTTTCTTTTTTATAGCCGGTAACATCAAGAAAATCTTTCTCGCTTTCAATTTCAATCTGCTTAATCACAGTCTGCGTTCCATTGCTCCGGGTATTTACAGTCTCAAAGACAATTTTCCAGCCCTTGCCAGTTTTTTCTTTGCTTGAATTTATTAACGCCGCAATTTCCTTTTGATTTTCCCGCAAATCTCCAGTCGCTTTACTCTGTCCGCCGCGGATTACAAGAGGAAAAAAATCTTTGCCGCTTCCGTTTATCGCTATTGCCTTTAAGAATTCCTTGAATTGTCTGCGTGCTTTTTCTTTTATTTCCTGAGGAGTTATCAAATCACTTTTCCCCTTGCAAAGTTTTTTCCGCGTTTTTTTCAGACTGTTCCCTATACTTTTCAATCGTCATGGAAATAAGGCGAGAATCGTCGGTGTTTTTGTTTTCTGTCATATGAATTGAAGAAATATAATCTTCAACAATGTTGATTTTGTCCAAAGGAGTTACAACCATAACCTGCAAATCAAGCTGTTTAAAAAGTTTCATCGCGTACTCTGAATTTGCTGCGTCGCTTTTGCTGAACGCCTCATCAATAATCACAAACCGGAACGATTTTGAATCTTTTTTATCCAGCCCGAACTGATACGCTATTGCCGAAGCCAAAATTGTGTATGTAAGTTTCGCTTTTTCTCCGCCGGAAAGACTTGCGCTGTCATTGTAGAACTGTTTTTGCCCGTCATTTTCTGAATAATTTTCAGTCGCGGCAAAATTGAACCAGTTTCTTATGTCCAGAACAAAATCACGCACGTTTTGGTTCGCCTGCAAAGAATTTAAGAATGAGCGAATCTGGTTAAAGATTTTTTCCTCATATTCGCTTCTTTCTGATTCAAGATTTGACTTTAACTTTATCTGGTCAGGAATTGCGTTTTTCAGCTTGTTTCTAAATTCGCGGATTCGCTGGTCGCTAGAAGGATTTGCCACAAGCTGCAGATAAGTGTCCGGATTTTGCTGGTAAGTTATTGAACGAAGGTTAGAGTTTAGGTTTTCAATTGCAATCTGAATCTGCTGCCGTGAATTTTCAATGTGCTGATTAAAATCAATAATATCCTCGTTGATTGTGTCATGAAGATATTTATGGAACTGGCTTTGATATTTTGGAAGATCATCCTGCGCTAAATGATTGTAACGGTTTTCATAATCTTCAAAATAGGCTCTTGAACTATCAAAATCGCTGAATTCCGCAGACCAGTCGCCAAATTTTTCCTTGTATTCTTTTTTAGGATTTTTTACAGCATTCATATTGCTCACAAGTTTTGCGTTAAGCTCTTCGTTCTGATTTTGAAGTTTTTTATGATTTTCAGAAAGAATCTTAAAAATTTCCTCAGACTTTTTGTTTAGTTCACTAGATGCAGAAAAATCTTCTTTTATATTGAATTTTATGTTGAGTTTTTCTATCTGAGCGTTTGTTTTTTCAAGAGTTTGTGAATCCTTTGAATAAAGTGCCCAAGTTTCCTCGTTCTGTTTTTTTTCTGAAACTATTTTTTCATAACTGTCCTGATGGCGGCCAAGAGATTTGTTTAATTCATCGCGCTGGTTATCCAGCTGCAATTTTTCGCACTTTTTTGAATCAAGTTTTTGCTGAAGCTCCTTTATATCTTTTGAGGAAGCAAGCCTATCCCTCTGTGTTGAAAGGCTGTCTATTTTTTTGGCAAGGGAATCAAAATCAATCTGCTCCCATAGCGAAATTTCTTGCAGGCGCTCGCAAGAATGAATCTGATTTTCTGTAGTCTTAAGATTTTCTTCTATAAGCGAAAGTTTTTTGGTTTCCGCTTCGAGAGTCTGAGCCAATTCATCTAGCCTTCCGCTAAGTGTCCGTCTTTTTTGTGAATTATCTCAGCCCAAAACCTGAATAAGATTCTCGCGGAATTTTTTGCGGTCATCTTTTTCGTGCCTTAAACCGTTTTTTATAAGTGCGGAAGATGTAAGAACACGGTCATTTTTTGCAATTTCTTCTATATTATTTGTACAAAGATAGTTAAAATTGCGCTCAATATGATTTTTTAGCCATTGTGCAAGCGGATGATTTTGCTTTATTTCAATTTTTCCGGGAACATAATTTGATTCCACGCTGAATTCAGAAAGCATAATTTCTTCCTGCGTCCTAAGATAGACAAGCCGTCCGCCAACATTATTTTTCTTAGCGTATTCCGTAACTTTTTTATAAAGATTTTCAGGAACAAGAACCGTAAGTGCAAAATTGTGAAGAAGTTTTTCAATGGCAAAGTTCCAGTCTTCCTCATCTCTTTTTACCTGAATCAACTCGCCGGCAAAAGGAATTTCGTTTTCGGCGCATTTTACAGCTTTTGCAATATTTTTGCGGATTTCTATGTTTTCAAGAGGAATGTTTGAATTGCGTTCGCCCAAAGATTTCAGCTCATTTTCAATTTTTTCTTTGTCCGCCCCTGCTTCATTAATGGCAGTCTGAATATTGAACTTCTGATTTTCTTTTTTCTGCTGCTCAAATTCTTTCTGCAGAACCAAAAGTTTTTCCTTATTCTTGTTGAACTGGTTTTCTGTGTGCGGAAGAGCAAGACCACAAAGCCTCGCCCTTTCTTTATAATTTTTAAAATTGTTTTCTGTGCGATTTTTTTCTTCTGTAAGATTTTTAATGTCGCTGTCAAGCTGCTGAATCTCTCGAGCAGTGTCATTATTCAAAAGATTTGCGTTTAAGATTTCTATTTTCTCCTGGCAGTCATCAATTTTCTTTTTGTTAAGCGCAATTTTTTGGCTTTCTTCGTCAATTATTTTTCTAAGACGATTTTCGTCCTTTTCAAGAAGAGAAATCGCATTTTTAGCTTTCCAGGCCGGCAAAGTCTGCTGAAATTCCTCGTTTTCAGTTTTTTCTTCAATATTTTTATTCAGGCGGTGTCCTGAATCCACAACTTTTTCAAGCAATTCAATCTGAACTTTTGTCTTTTGAATTTCATTGTCGCACTGGATAAGTTTTGTGTAATTGTCCTGAAGTTCCTGGAATTCTTGTTCAGTCTGAGTTTCTTCAAGCATATTCTGGCGGATAAATTCCGTAAGATTTCCAAGAACCTTTAACCCCCACAATCTGAGAAAAAAGTTTTAGTGCCTTGTCTGAGCGGAAACCAAAAATCTGTGAGTACGTTTCGCTGTATTTTTTAAAGTTATCGCCAAAAAACATTGTTCCAAAAGAATTTGTTATAATCTTTTTCCATTTTCCGTTTCTGTCGATTAAAAGTCCATTCAACGCGAGCGTTTCATAAATTGACTCAACCGAAAGACGCTGCCTTGTTACGGCAAAAATTTTCTGCAGCTCATCGCCCGAAAAATAGCGAACCTGCAAAAGTGAAACGTAAGATTGAAGCTCGCGGTTGTAAAACACGCCGTTTAAAATTGAAATTGTGTCCGTTCCGCGAAGATATTGTGTTTTTCCAGAAATATTATCTTCTGCCTGTTTGCTTCCGTAGGCACCGCGCACATAACTTTCTTCGCTTCGGTCTTTTTTCTTTGTTGAACCCGAAGACTGATTGTAAAAACGCATCTGCTGAGGAACGAGCAGAGTCACAATCGCATCGACTAAAGTTGTTTTTCCGCTTCCGTTCTGTCCGGTCAATAAAGTTGATTTATTTGAAGCTGAAAGAGTATAAATCGACTTGTCAAAAACGCCCCAATTTAAAATCTGGAAAAAATCAAGGCTGTATCCGCTTTGGATATTCTCGTTTATTAAAGACTCAGAAAAAAGATCCGGCTGATTTTCTAAAAAACTGTTCACTTTTTGTTTACCTCTTCAAGCCTTTGTTTAAATTCTTCCAGAAATTCCGCATTCACTTTGCCGCGTATGATTCTACGAACTTCAAATTCCCTGTCATATTTTATTTCTGCCTTTTCGTCATCACGTTTTAGTTCCCTCAAAAAAGTCAAATCAACAAGACGGTTTAAATATTCGTCCATTTTGCTGTAAACCCTTGTCTGGTCGGATTTTTCCGGCATAAAAGTAACAAGACGGTCTTTGATTTCACTTTCTTTTAGAACAAGCATTGAACTTGAATCCTGCGCAGTGTCAAACTGATCCAGCGCCTCACGCAAAATTACGCACAAAAGCGAAAGTTCCATAGAAAGCGGATATGATTTTATAAGCCGTGGAATTTTTGAATAGTCAATGTCGCTTTTTCCAGTGTTCTCATTTTCCGCATCTTCTTCCTCGCCAAGTTCTGCTTCCTCATCCATACCGTTTTTCTGCTTTAAAAATGCGTAACCGTCAGAATCTTCTGTAAAGACAAAAACTCCGATTTTTGAAAAATAATCCTGAATGTCACTGTTCCATGTTTTTAGTAAATTCCATGTGGAGTCATTTGAATTTGTCCTGTAGATTGGTCCCTGCAAAAGTTTTACAGCGACTCCTGCCCATTCTGGCAAATTGTTTTTTTCGCTCATAAGAATATCAACCTTGGAACACGGATTTTATAAATCGTGTCTTCCTTTTTTATTTCAATAATATCTTTTTCTTCGTTGTGTATGATGATTTTTTCGTTGGTCTGGCTTAGTCCAAAAAACGCGACAAGCTCGGCGATTCCTTTTTCAAGCGGAAACTTTTTTAGGAATTCGCAAAGCGTAAACTGATTTCCATTATTCTGATTCTTAAAGGCTTTAATATTCAAAAGAAGCTGCTTTTCGTCAATATAAAACTGGCTGAACAGTTCCGCAAAATCAAGCGGATTTAC
>CAVCIJ010000350.1:0-5184 GCA_963601995.1 bacterium
GATTTTTATGCGGACAATATTTCTGATTTCCGGACTGAAAAACTGTCAAACGGAATTCCAGTTTTTTTTAAGCAGAACCGCGGAAGCAAAGTTGTTGTGCTTAAAATGATTTTTGAGGGCGGAGTCGCTTCTTATGAAATCAAAAAGGATGGAATTGAAGACTTTGCGCTTGAGCTGGCTTTTCACGGAAGCAAAAATTTTTCTTATGACGAGATTCAAAAACTTGAATATGAAAAAAGCTTCTCGATGAATTATTCGGCTGGACGCGACTATTCGACCGCTGGATTTTTATGTATTTCCCGCGATTTGAACGAGGTCACTTCAATTTTTGCGGACACAATCTTAAATCCTGACATGGACGAAAAAATCTTCAATCAGATTGCGACGGAAAAACTCGACTCGATTTCAAGGAGAAAGGCAGAGCCGACCGGAAATTTAGGAATTGAACTTTCTAAGCTCGCATTTAAAAATCATCCTTACGAAATTTCTCCTTCTGTGCGCGAGGAAACATTTTCTTCGATTACGCTTGAGGACTTAAAAAAACATTTTTCCGCGCTTTTAAATTCCGGAAGAATAAAATTAGTCGTCGTTGCGGATATGAATGTGGATGAGACAAAAGAATACGCGGCTTCGCTTGAAAAATATTTTGGTCAGATAGAAAAAAAATCCTGGACTAAGCCTGTGATTCCTCCGCTTGAAATTTCCGGCGAGACTGTTTATGCGGAAAACGCGGCCGCAGGCGAAAGCGGATACATCGCCGGATTTTTTTCTTGTCCTGAGAGAAATTCTGCGGAATACATTCCGTTTGCGATTGCGACAATGTATCTTGACGACATTTTTTTTGACCAAGTGCGCGAGAAAGCCGGCGCGGTTTATTCGATTGGAACCGGCGTGATTGGAGGGCAGAAAATACTCGGCGCTATCTCAGTCTACAAGGGAAACAATTCAAAAAATCTTAAAAGTCTGATAGATTCTGCGGTTTTGTCATTTGATTCTGCGAAAACTTCCGGAAAGCTTGAGCAATACAAAAGCAAATACATAACGAGCCTGTTCGCATCTTCTCAGAATGCGTCTGGAATCGCGGAAAACATTGTTTCGAGCCTTGAGAATTACGGTTCAGAAAGCGCATATCTAAAACGCTCAGAAAAAGTTCAGAAAGTCACAGCAAAGCAAGTGAACGCCGCCTATGAAAAATACATCAGAAAAGCGGCAGGCGTGCAAGGTTCATCATGGGTTGTTGTGAGCAGTGTGGAATCTGTAAAATCTTTCGGATTTTAAATTGTCATGTATTCGTAGTTAGTCTTGTCAAGCGGAGATGCTTTGATTTGCGCTTCAAGATTAGCTCGTAATTTTTCAGTCACATATGTGCGGATTTGATTTAGCGCTGAAACGTGCGTGTCCATTCCGTACATCATGATTACGAGCAGCACGTCTGAAACCGCCCTGATTCCCGTAACTTTCACTGAAACTGGAACTTGCTTTCCTGAGAGAATCAGCGTCGTTTCTGAAATAAGCTGGTTTACAAAAATTTCCTTTGAAAGCGAGGCATTGAGTTTTACTGCAATTCCCGCGTTGCTGATATCGAGAAGCTTTGCCCGGAACATTTTCTGCTGCTTTGTGAACCAGTAAAGCTCGGTTTCATTTGAATCTATGCAAGAAACCCGGACATGCTTTCTCATTCCTTTGGCAGAAAGTTTGTCGAGAGATTTTACGAGTTCTCTTACAAGCTCTTCTGTTTCGAGCATTGAAAAAAATCCCGCAGTTAGTTTTAAGTCTTTTATAATTTCTGATTTTTTATTTTCGGCAATTGATTCTGAAAAAATTCCAAAGTCAAAATTCTCGAAAACGGGATTTGTCTCAAAATATTTTATGAAATTGTGCCAGCCGGTCTTGCTCAGGCCTGCGTCTGGGCAGACAAAACAAATTCCTTCCTGAATTTCTGAAAAAAGGCTTTTTGCAGTTCTGTAATCCTTTAAGACATAGACTTCATATTCCATTGTCTGAAGTCTGCCTATCACAAAATTTTCGATCGAAATTGTCGGATTGATAAAAAAGACCTTTCTTCCGGAAATCGATTTATTGTTATCTGCCATGAAAATTCTCCATAAAAATGCAAGAAGAAAATTTGCCGTTGCTGCCGTTGCTGGCCAATTATTTAGTTTTAAGCGCCACGAATGGCGCAAATTGAAGTTTTTTCTCTTACTCCCAGCCGAATGTTGCAGGCGGCTTGTTTGTGGCGTCAAAATAAAGAGCGTCAACAAACGGGAGGGCAGCAATCTGCTTTACGATTTCCTTTAGAACGTCCATCGGAAGCCATGCAAAGCGAGCTGTCATTACGTCTTCTGAGCATACAGGGCGCAGAACAAAACTTGCGTTTTCAGCGCTTGAAGCGTAAGGCAGGTCGATTGTCAAATGCTGGAAGATTGAATTATAAAGAGAGTTTTTGTGGAGCAGTGTCAAAACAATGTTGTCAACTTCGCGCAGCTGATCAAGTCGGCGTCGGTCGCAGTAGCCTTCCTGGAGCTTTAAATCTTCGTCCTTTAAGCCTGGTTTCTGGTAAAGTTTAATTACGGTTCTGTTTAAGAACTGAGCATCATTTGTAATTCTTGTTGAACAGCTTTCAACTTTTTCGCGGATTTTCGGAATATGATAAAATCCTTCGCCTTCGCTTCTAAAAGTAAGGCAGGCAGGGAATCTGTAAGTTCTAAAGTCTCCCTGAACTCCAACTGAGCGCACCGGCAGAACCGAGCGTTTTAAGTCTTGTGTGCAGTGCGGGCAGAACTGGTCAATTACAACGCCGTCAAGTTCTTCCTGAGCCTTCTTTAATTCTTCCGCATTGCTTTCGTTAAAAGAGCCGTCTGAGCACAAAACATTGATCGAAAGTCCTGGTCCCGGGAACGGATGGCGCATTACAAGCTCGTCTGCAAGGCCAAGTTTTTTTCCGATTGCGCGGACTTCATCCTTATAGAGGTCTTTTAACGGCTCAATAATCATTCCCTGGGCAATGAGTTTTTGAATTCCGTCTACGCGGTTATGATGGGTTTTGATTGTCTTTGAATTTTTTGTTCCGCCGGACTCGATAATATCAGGATAAAGAGTTCCCTGTGCGAGCATCCACTTGCTTTCGTCAAGATTCTGTTCCTTTACAAAAGCGTCGCGGACAGTAATAAAGTTTTCGCCTACAGCCATGCGTTTTTTCTGAGGATCTGTAAGACCTTTGATTGCTGCCAGGAAACTTTCTGAAGCGTCTTTTACAACAAAATTCTTGAATCCGTGATCGTGGTAAGCTTTTTCAACGTTTTTAGATTCATCTTTGCGCATAAAGCCGTTGTCAATGTGCAGGCCTAAAACTCTTTCCTGGCCTAAAGCCTTGTTCAAAAGAGCAAATGCTACGGTAGAATCAACTCCGCCGCTCAGGAACAAAAGAACGTTTTTGTCGCCTGCGTCTTTTTTGATTGATTCAACAATATGATTTAAAACCGTGTCTTCGTCCCAGTTCACTTCCATTCCGCAGATTTCCGCAAAATTCTGGAAGATTTTGTTTCCTTCCGGAGTGTCTTTTACTTCACAGTGGCACTGAAGCGAAAATCTTTTTTTTGCAAGATTCTGAACGGCTGCATTTTTGCAGTCTTTTGTTGAGCCGATAACTTCAAATCCTTCTCCAGCCTCTAAAACTTCATCCTGATGGCTCATCCAGACCTGAGTTTCTTCGCTTATTCCCTTAAAAAGGGGAGAAGATTTTCCTTTTTCTGTCTGAATCAAGGTTGCATGCCCGAATTCTCCAGTTTCAGCCTTGCCGACTTTTCCGCCGTAGCTCTGCGCCATAAGCTGGTGTCCATAGCAAAGCCCGAGAATCGGAAGGTCAAGATTTAAGATTTCCTTGTTGAATTCCGGCACATTTTCGTCGTAAACAGAAGCCGGACCGCCGCTAAAAACAACGCCTTTCGCATTTTCAAAAGCAGAAAGCGGAGCAGACGGAAGCGCAATTTCAGAATAAAAGCCCATTGCGCGGAATCGTTTTGCAATCAAGTGGGCATACTGCGAGCCAAAATCCAGGACAACTATTTTTGAACGTGACATATTTCTCCCAATAACCGGTTTTTCCGGCTTTTTTATAAAATTTCAAGGTGAATTATACAGAATATAGACCTTTTATGCAAAAAGCAGTTTTTATAAATTCTGGTCTTCTTTTTGTGCACAGTTGTGCTCAGAAACGTTTGTTGCATTATTTGTTGAATTCATTTTTATTAAATAGGCTGTTAATTCGCGCAGAACTTTTTGTGCAACTTTTGGATTTGATTTAACCAAAAATCTGAATTTTTTTCCGTTGATTTTTACAACTGTTGTGTCGGTTACGGCCAGTGCAGTTGAAGAACGCGGTTTAAACAAAAAGCAGTTCAATTCTCCAAAAAAGTCGCCACGATGGTAAAAAGCTTGTTCATTGTATTCGCTGCGGCAAACTTTTATGCAGCCTTTTAAAATATAATAGGCAAAAGAATTGTGTTCACCTTCTTCGTAAAGTTTTTCTCCTGCCTGCACAAAGGTGAGCGAAAGTTCATTTGCAAGAAGAAAGTCCGGGCGGATAAAAAGCTTTCTGCGGATTTTTTCTGCGGCAGAAGAATCTTCCTTTTTTGGAAGAAGATAAAGTTCACCCAAAAGAAGAACGTCAAAAAACTGACAGACAAAAATATACTGTGCAAAAAATAAAAAGAATGTAAAAAAGAAGAAAATGTCCATTAACAGAATGATTACATTTCCTAAAACTCCGTAAATAAGATTGTAGCGGCCTACGTTAATAAAAGAATGAAGAACCGTTCTAAAAACCCAGAAACTTAAGGTGCAGGTAAGCGAAGCAAGCGTACAAAGTGAAAATTTTGGCTTTGTCCCTGAGCCGATTTTATACATTAACGTTGTAACGATAAAAATAAGAATGTTTGGAATGTAAATTATTGCACTTCCATTTAAGAAGCTGTCATAAATAAAATTCAACTGCGGAAAACGCTGGAAAAACGGAAGTTTAATAATTGTTTTTAATGCCATGTACGCAAAAATAAAAAAAATTACGACGGAAACAAAAATAAGTTCAAATAAAAAAACAAGAATCTGTGTAAATAAAGCCCGCCGTTTCTGCTGGTCATGAAAAATATTCGCCATGGAAGCAAAAACAGAAGCAAAGAGCCGGCG
>CAVCIJ010000351.1:0-4996 GCA_963601995.1 bacterium
TTATGTCAAAATACTGGCCGGCGCTAAGGCTGCAGCCTTTTTCTTTTATCTGGTCGTAAGTTACGGCTACGCTAAAGTCTTCAACATTTTCTTTATTTGTGAATGTGTTTACAATTTTGTCAATTTCAAAATCGC
Organism: bacterium; assembly: GCA_963601995.1. Classification (GTDB taxonomy): domain Bacteria; phylum Spirochaetota; class Spirochaetia; order Treponematales; family Treponemataceae; genus Treponema_D. The sequence continues at coordinate 136 of CAVCIJ010000351.1, forward strand.
GGAGTCTTCTCTTTTGATTTTTTCCTTCTTTGTATTCTTCGCCAAGTTTTGAAGCGTCCACAAGAATCACTTTTGCATCGTCAGTCTTTTTGCCTTTGTCAAAAAAAATGACAGAAACATTTGTTCCGGTTGTTGCAAATACATTGCTCGGCATGCTTACAACACCGCTTACAATTTTTTCGTCAACTATCTTTGTAAGAATGTTTTTTTCAATTCCGCTTTTGGCAGTTATAAATCCCGTCGGAACTACGATTGCGCCTTTGCCGTTTTCTTTTAGAGAATTGATTACGTGCTGAATAAAACATGTGTAAATTGCCATTTTGTCTTTTGCGGAATTTGGCACTTTTGGCACTCCAGCCCAAAATCTCTGTGTCTGGCAGGCAATCTTTTCGCGGGTGTCGCTAAAGTCCATCTTAAAAGGCGGATTAGAAACAACGTAATCAAACTGCCGTAAAGAATTTCCGTCATCGCTTTTGTGATACGGGCTTACCAATGTGTCGCCCTGAATTGCCTTATCAAGCGAAAGAACAAGATTATTCAAAAGAAGATTAAGCTTTAGCATCTTGTTTGACCGCTGGCTTATGTCCTGAGAATAAATCGTGCACCGGTCTTCTCCAATCTGGTGTGCCAATGCCATAAGCAAAGTTCCTGTTCCCGCGCTCGGGTCGTAACATTCAATATTATGAAGGTCTTTTGAATTTCCAACCAAAAGACGCGCCATAATCGTCGCAATTGAATGGGGCGTATAATATTCAGCATATTTTCCGCCGCCGGCAGTGTTGTAGTCTTTTATCAAATATTCAAAGATTGCCGCAAAAAAATCATAACGCTGGGCAAAAACTTCTTCAAAACTAAACTTTATAAGCTTGTCTGTTAAAGCACGGGCAAAGGCTGGACGCTGGGCTGTGTCTGTTACAAAGATTGTAAGATCTTCAAAAATAGGAATCTTTGTTTCATCGGAAGTATGTGTATTAAAGATTTCAATATTTTCGTCTGCAATGTTGCGCATTGTGGCGTCAAAAATTGTGTCAAAAGTTGCCTTTCCCTGCTGACTCCACAAATTGCCGATTAAGTGCTGCGGTTTTAAGCGCGGAATATTTGCATCAAGCAAATCTAACAAATCAAGCCTTTCATCTTCTGTAAGTGCAGAATAGCCTTTTTCAAAACTTTCTGCGCCTGCAATTTTTTTTACGATTGGAGAATTAATTTTTTTTACTTCAAAACAGAATTTATCATTCAAAAATTTATAAAGAAAAACCTGGGTAATGATTTTGTATTCGTTTCCGTCATTACCCATTCCGTATTGCTGGCAGGTCGCTTTTAACGCATCAATTAGTTTAAATGTCTCGTTTTTTACCTGTTCTACAGTCATATTAATTTTTTACTCCATATGTCGCATGATACTGATTAAGATACTGCGCTACGATTTTATTTTTTATAAATTCCCTGTCTGCTCTAGGACTTTGAATGTTTAATTCTGCCATTCCATTGCCAACAAGGCTCATTACAGTTTTGTCAAAAAACGGATCGCTTTTTAAAATTGCTTCCTGATTGTAAACCTGCAAATCGATTGTATTTTTTAATGCCATTAAGGTTCTGTAAATCGTTAAGTCTTTGTCCTCTAAAATCCAATTTTCCCCGCCTGCCTTAGGAAGAGAAGCAGTCCTTCTTTTGTTTTCTTCATGTATTCGCTTGTGAACACGCACAAATTTTGCATCTCCCTTGTATTTTTCAAAAAGGTTTTCCGACTTTTTCTTTAGCTCTTCCAGCCGTTTTAAAATATCATCAAAGTCTTTTGTTTCCTGATTAAGCTTTGCGTAGTCGTATTCAACAAAATCAGTTTTAGTCAAAGCCTTCATAAAAAGCTCTTTAAGGGTTATATACTCCTGGTCTTCCTGATCAAAATAACTGCTGAGACGGCTTGCAGTTTTTTTGATTTTATCTTTTAGGGACTCGCAGTTTGCATTGATTACAAGCTCTTGAGTTCCAATTCTAGAAAAATGAAATTCTATTCCGTCCAGAACATCGGCAATCATATCTAAAGTTTCTGCAGAAGGATTTTGAATTGCCTTAAAGTTGATTAAATCAATTCTTCTGTTTACTTCTGTAAGAAGCTGAGGCACTTTGCTTAAATCCAGAGCCTTAACATAGTTCAAAACTTTTTCATTCTTTATCTTTTCCGCGCCAAAAGACCGCACAACATTTGCAAGATTTCTGATTGTGTTCAAAGACTTACGAATAACAAGCAAAGGTTTCTTTTCTTCAATCCTGTTTAACTGTTCAACAAAGCTTTCTATATTTTCCGTTGTATATTCAAAAAGATTTTCCTCTGCCTCATCTATCATTTCAATGATTTTTTCGGGTTCTTCAAAGATAGCAGTTACTGTATCAGGCACCTGGTTATCCGGGGCGTCTTTCGGATTATTGAATTTGTTCAATTCCATAAGGTAGTTTGCATTCGTCTGATCGAAATTTGCCTTAATATCTGCAAAATCAACAATATAACCGTATTTATGATTTTTGTAGGGTCTGTTTACACGGGTAATGGCCTGCAAAAGACTATGGTCCTTAAGTTTTCGGCCAAGATACAATCGTTTAAGGCGAGGAGCATCAAAACCAGTAAGAAGCATATTATAAACGATAAGAACATCAACATCGCTTCCGCTTTTAAATGTATCAATGTAATCACGCTGAGTATCTTTATCGTCGCTGTCATAAAGGATAAGAGCTGGTTTTAGGACGGAACTATTTTTGTCATTCAGTTCAATCTGAATTTCCAGAAAATACTTATAAAGCGCACGGGCCTGCTCAGAAGAATCACAGATTATCATTGCGCCGACCTGCTCCCCAAAGCTTTCCGGATAAAGATTCCTGAACTTTTTTATGTCTGGAATAATGTAGCGTAAAAGCTCCTTTACATAGCGCCCGTCACTTTTTATGTCAATGATTTCATTAGTCTTCTGATTTTTTGGAAGCTTTATTTTTTCAAGGTGTTCGTAAATAGCTTTAAGCTTATTTTTATATGTGGTTTCAATTTCTTCACGGATAATTTTTAGCGTGTAACCGTCTTGAATTGACTTGTCATAATAATAAGTGTGAATATAGTTTCCAAAAATATCTGTTGTCTTTAGTTCATCGCCAATAAGCGGAGTTCCTGTAAGTGCAATGCGGACTGCATTCCTATCTGAATCCAAAAGATTTGCCAGGAATGACCCTTTTGGATCGTAACTTCTGTGCGCTTCATCAATAATGAAAATACGCTGCAAATTTGTGTTGTAATCCGGCAGATTTATTTTCTCTTTCTTTTTTTCATCAAATCTCTGAATGTTTATAACCGTGATTTCTTTTTTTCCGCTGTTTCCGGAAAGTGAATTCTGATTATTGAACTCTTCCATAAGTTCTGCACGGCTATCTGCGGTTTGAACGCTCAATCCACGGATTTCAAATTCTTTTGCAGCCTGATTTTTTAAGTCGATACGGTCTACAATAAAATAAAACTTTGCAACAATGTTTTTCTTTGCGTAATAATCTGTAAGAATATTTACAAGATAGTAGCTTAAGGCTGTTTTTCCAGAGCCTTGCGTGTGCCAAATGACACCTTTCTTAATCTCCTTATCCAGAGTTTTTGTAACAGCCATAGAAGCAAAAAACTGCTGGTAACGCATAATGTGCTTTTGAAGCTCTATGATAATTGAGCCGTCATCAAGTTTTTTTTCCGCATGAACGTAAGCAATGCCGTATTTTAAAAGATACAGCAAACGGTTTGGTTCACACATGGAAGTTAAAATCTTATTTGCAGGAGTAGTTACTCTTTTATTCTTTTTATATTCATCAGAGCTTTTATAAACCTGAACGTTAAATTCCTCAAGCAAAGATTTTTCGACTTCATCACTCACGGCCCTATAAGGATAAGATTCAATAAACGGCTCAACTTCAAAATGCCGGGGATTTTCTTCGCGGAAACAGTTAAAAGGAGGAGCCTTATAGGAGCCAGTACAATAAAATGAACCTTGAACAGGAGTAATTCCGCCCATGTTGTCGTATTCCATATTGTTGGAAAAAATCATCAGCTGAGTAATATTATTGAATCTTCTAGCCTTTTTGTTTGGAAGACGCACATTATATTCACGTTTTCTTTCTGCAATAATTCCTTCCTTGTTGTTTGGAATTTTTACTTCAACGTAAGCCAAAGGCAGACCGTTAACAAAAAGCGTAATATCCGGACGAAAAAGCTCTGTATATTTCGCAGAAGAGTCATCTTTTACATCGTAGCAGGAAAATTCTGCCGTAACATGAAAGGTATTATTTTCGGGGTTTTCAAAATCAATAAGTTTTTCAGAACTTGCAGAAACAAGCCGGCGATAAAACTTTTCTCCCAAGTCCTCGCTGTCAAGCTCATTGGAAATATCATGAAGAACCTGCTCTGCTTTTTTTTCATCAAAATGAGGATTGAGCCGTAAAAACTGCTTTTTAAATATTTTTGTAAGGATGTTTGTTTTTGGATCAAAAAAAGTTCCTGCCTGTTTTATTGTTATTCTTGGAATATATGTATAACCAAGCCGCACTAAATGTAAAATTGCCGGCAGCTGAACCCGTGAATTTTCACAGCCAAAATCATTAGACATAAAAAATATCCGTTCTTTTCTATAAATTAAACTATGTTTTGCAGTTTAGCATGATTTTTGACTATTTTCCATGCAGCAAAATGCTTATGCTGCTACCTAACTCTCTTGAAATGCATCTGCCGCTTTAACTTCTTTACCGTCCCTTTTTGATTTAAAAAATTATGTTAAAATACCTTCACCACCTATGGAACAGACTGTTTTTGATTCAAAGAAAAAAGGCTTGTACCGCGACAGCG
>CAVCIJ010000352.1:0-4653 GCA_963601995.1 bacterium
GTTCTAAGAATTATAAAGATGAAATTTCTTTGATGGTAGAAAATTTTTGCATTCCGAAAATTTTATGTGATGAAAAATTAGAGTTTGATTCAGGAAGTTTTGTCGATTTTAAACTTGAAACTTCTTCTTTTAGCAAAAAGAATTATCAGTTTAGTCTCGAAAGCGGATTTTTACCACCTGGAATTGAACTGACTTCTGATGGAAGAATTTGCGGTTATGTGAAGGAAAGTGGAAGTTTTGATTTTAGCGTAAAAATGTTTTGTGAAAATATTTCTGTAAGCAAGAAATTAAATATTTCCATAATCAAAAGTATTTTTAATGATTCATTTGGCAATACAAATAATTTTATTGATGAAAAATTTCCAAATGAAAAAAATATTTTGTACTCAGAAGTTTTATATGATAACTATGATAAGCTGTTAATTTTTGATGACAGAATTTATTTGCAAAATGAAAATTCAATTCTTATAAAGAATTGCGCCGGACAAAATGTTAACAAATTAACTTATGAAAATAAAATTAAAAAAATTCTGCTTTCAAAAAATTATCTTTTTGTATTCTTTGAGAATTCGAATTTATTTGTTTTGAATAAAAATAATTTTAAGCAAATTCAGAATCTTTTTGTAAAAGATATTTTCGTGCTCAGAAATTGCGCTTATTTAATTTTCGATGATACTATAAAAACTTACAATACAGAAAATTTCTTGTTAAAACTTCAGCAGAAAAATTCTGGCAAAAATATTGAAAATATCGTGGAGTTAAATTCTAAAAATTATTTTATTACGGAAAGTGAAATTTTTGATGAAAACTTAAAATCAGTTTTTAAAATCGAAAGTGAAAAAATAAAAAAATGTATTTCTTTTGAACAGAATATTTTTATACTATCTGAAAAATTTCTTTATGCTTTGAACCAGGATTTTATTCTTAAAGAAAAATTTGATTTAAAAGAATTTGATTCAGCAGGTGATTTTGCATTTTCCAGTGATTTTATTTTATTAAAAAATGATGAGAAATTATTTTGCCTCAGTCGGTCTGATAAAAAAATTCAGACTAGCTTTTCTGATGTAGAGGATTTTGCTTTGTGCAATAACAATTTGATTCTAAAAAAATGTTCTGGAGAACTTTCTTCATACAATTTATATTCTGGAAATAAAATTTGTATTTTTGAAAATTCATGTAAGGCATTCAGTCTTTTTTCTGAAAAAATATTTTTGCTTTCTTCTAATAATCAACTTGTAAAAATAGGCGGAGAACATAATGTTTTTGGACCTGAACTTATTTTGTCTGTTTCAAAGGAGATTCATGAAAAAATTTTTGATAATAATAATTCAATTCATTTTGAGAAAAAATGGATTCCTGAGAAATTTGATTTTAATTTTTGTGCTGAGGATAAAGAAACTTTTTGCCGGCAAATTTTTTATTCATTGAACAATTCAGATTTTTTACCTTATGAAAATAAAATCGATTTTAAGCAGGGACTGAATGAAATAAAATTTTACGGTGTTGATTCAGAAAATAAAAAGGGAAACACACTTTCGCTAGCTTTTTATTATGATTCAATTCCTCCGTCTTCAAAAATTCTTGGTCTAAAAAATCAGTCTGAATGGCTTAGTAAAAAAACTGTGATTAAATTTTCAGCAGAAGACGAAATTTCTGGAGTAAAGAAAATTGTTTTAAATAATAAAAATCTTTCTGGAAATTCAGTTCTTGTAGAAAGTGAAGGCTATAACGATTTTTATTGGTATGCAGAAGATCTTGCAGGAAACAAGGAAATTATTCAGCACTGTGTTGTAAAAATTGATTATTTTAAGCCTGAAGTTTTTGCTGATTTAACAGAATGTGCTGATTGCTTTGAAATAAAATTCCGCGCTTATGACAAAGGCTCTGGCGTAAAAGATATTGAGTATGCTTTTGATAATTCTGAAATAAAAAAATATGATGTCAATGAAAAGATTTTTATAAAAAATTTTTCTGCCTTAAAATACCGTGCCCTTGATTTTAGTGGAAAATACAGTGATTGGAAATATCTTTATCCAAAAGTAAATTTGCTTCGATACAAAGATTTTACAATTTCTTTGAACGGTAAAAAAATAAATTCTTACGGAAATAATAATTTTCAAAAGCATGGTCAGATTTTTGGAGTTTATAGCAATTTTATATCAGGCAAATTTAAAGATAAATTAAAAGTTTTTACTGTTTTAAGGCTTCCAAATCTTTTTACGAAGAAAAGAAAAAATATTTTGCGATTTGAGAATTTTAAAAATAAAAATATCATTCTTTTGAGTTTTGATGAAATTTTTGACGAAGGACTTATTTTTCAAGATGTTCTTTTTCAGAATGACAAAAAACTTTATGTTTACCGGCTTGAAAGTCAAGGTTCTGAAAACTTTGAATTTTTATTTGATAAGACTCAAAATCTTCCTTTGATTTTAATTGAATGAATTTTTAGGTGACTAAAAAATTCGAGTGGAATTTAAAAATATTTTATAAATCGGATTGAAATCTGGTAGTTTTGGAAATTCTAATTTTTAGAATTTTTTTATCAAACACACATTCTTATTTTATTATGAATGTGTTTAAAAGAGCGGGCTTAGAACTAATGTTTTATGCTTAAGTTTATTTAGGAGTTTTATTTAAAAAAAAATGAAAATAAAATTTAAAAAAAATTTGGAAAATGAGGCTTGGACATTCATAGAAACTCTTGTTGTAATGGCTTTGGTTATGATTTTAACTGCGTCTGTTGGAATCACTTATGTTGGACAAATGGACAAGGCAAAACTTATAAGTGCAAAATCTCAAATCGAAACTATTTCTATTGCTCTAGATAATTTTTATCTTGACATTGGATATTATCCGGCAGAAACAGATGGATTAGACTGCCTTTATTCTAATGAAACAAATTTGTACGGAAAGTCCTGGCGGGGACCTTATATTTCAAAAAAGATTTCTCTTGATCCCTGGGGAAATGAATATATTTATAAATCTCCAGGAAGCGAAAATTATCCTTACGAAATAATTTCTCTTGGAAAAGATGGTCTTATAGGAGGAACAAATTATGACGCAGATATTTCAAACTTATATTGACGGATTTTCGATGATTGATGCGCTTTTTGCTATTGCATTTTCACTAGTTTTTTTGTTTGCACTGTCAAAACTTGCGGAAAGTTCATTTTTTAATTTTGTGCGGGCTTTTGATTTATTAAATGGGATTCAGAAAACTGAAGAACTTATAAATGAAAAACTTAGTGTCCTTTATTTAGAAAATCGTTCTTAAAAATTGCAATTTGTGTACTTTAATTCTCTAAATTAAAAAATTAGGAGAAGGAAAATTTTTACTTTTGCTTATGTTGATTTTTTTTAGGAAAAAGGTTTATGTTAAAAAAGTCAATAAAATTACAGGCATTTTCGTATTTTGAAACCTTGCTCTGCATTTTTATAATTTCTATTTTACTTAGTGGATTTGGATTTTATATTTCAACATTGAAAAAAAATATTTTTGAAAATAAAAATAAATTTCTTGAATTGTACAGAATTTTTGAAATAAAAAAAATTATAAAAACTGAACTTAATTCCCTGCACTTTGATTTTTGGAATAAAGCAGACGAAATAGATGAAATAAATTTCAATGATGAATATTTTAAAATTTTAAGTCAAAGACGAATTGAAAATTCCAACGGACAATTTCTAGGAATTGAATTTGAAATTTCCTGTAAGGGGAAAATTTTTAAATACAAATGTTTTTTTTACGAAACGAATTTGGGAAAATAAGATGAAGTTAAATATTTTTTTCTTATGTCTGCCGATTTTTTTGATTGTCTTTTGCACTGATAATTTGATGAAAATAAAAATAAAAGAACTGAATGAAGAAAATAAAAATCTTGTATTTAAATATGAAAGCTTGAAAATCTTTGAAAAAATTCTTTTTGACTTTCAAAGTTCAGGGTGCAATTCAAAGTTTTCTAAAATTTTCGGTTGGAATGAAAGTGAAGTTGAAAATCTAAAAATTAAATTGATTCCTGAAAGTGATAAAATCAATCTTTTTACATTTCCTGAATATTTTTTAGAAGATATTAAAGACGAAAACTTTATAAGTATTGATGATGACGAAAATCTTAGTGATGAAATTTTAAAAAAGGGGAATTTTACAAAATATGGCTATGCAAACATAAATTTTTTTTTAAGGAGCAAAGCGGCAAAAGTTTTAAAATTTGATTTGAACAAATTCAATGCAGAAAAACTTTTTAATTCAAATATAAAAAATCAAAGTGATTTTCTTAGAACAGCTGGAACTGACTTTGCAAATCTTTTTCCACTTGTAAATACTGAAAGTTTAATAAATGTAAATTTTGCTGATAAAAAACTTCTTGAAAAAATACTTTTTTCTAAAAAAACTCATATAAAAAATCCGGGTGCAAAACTTTCTGAAATTATTGCACTACGGGAAACAAGGAAAATTGACAGTGAATGTTTAAAAAATATTTTGAAAGTTTCGGAAGATGATGAAATAAATAGTTTTTTGGGAGTAAAAACATGGTTCTGGAAAATAGAAATTAACAGTTTAGAAAATGAAAATTTAAATTTCGAAGCTGTGATTTGTGTTATTCCTGAAATTGAAAATTTAAAAAAAGATCGTGATGTAAAAATAAGGATTTT
>CAVCIJ010000353.1:0-4463 GCA_963601995.1 bacterium
CGGTCATAGATTTTAAGGCTGACCTCTTTGCCAAAATGCAGCTTATCATCTGGATTATCTCTGACAATAGATACACTTTTACCATTGATAAAACCATTAAGCCTTAATGGTGTTCTGAGAGCCTCAATCTGCTCTAAGATTTGCTGCATTTCACTGTCTGTCAGAGGATAATCATTCAATCGGTCAATGTCGCGGTTGTTTTCAAAAAGAATGTCTGCCCAGTTTTTAAGCAAATCCTGCTCTGAATAGTTTTTAAGGACTTCTTTTTCCCATCCTTTTTCGGATAAAACTTTTATTAGTGCCGCTTCAAAATCCAGTTCTTTATTAAAAATCATGGTAATATTCCTTCCTGCTTAGTTTTAACTGCAATACATCTCTACGGTTTAATCAAAACCTTCCATTTTCCGTCACGTTTTCCGTTTTCGCGGCAAATGAGTCCTTTTTTTTGCATTTTAACTGTTCTTGTTTTTATAGTTCTTTCTGATTTTCCTATGGCAACTGCCAAATCTTTTTGTTTTATCTTTGGGTTTCGTATTAGTTCATTGATAATGGCCATTTCTTCCAAAGTGCAATTATTACACTTTGAATCTGATAACTTTGCACTTTGAATTGTATTCTCAAGCTTATAATCAATATGCAAATATCTGTTTTTTAGTTCATTGAAAGGTATTTTCTCCAAGTATTTGTGCTATTCGCACTGAAACAATGTCAGCCTCTTTTGTACCAGATTCAACCTCTGCACGACTTTTGCTTTCTTCATAATAGCTGTGAATTCGTTTATCTGCCTCTGATATGGTGATTTTGCCTTCAATATGATCTTTTGCAGTTGCAAGCAGATAGTCAGAGGTTTTTAGCCCGTCAACATCCTGCAGTCCTATCGCTGTTTTCCAGGCATTGCTTTTATCAATTCTTTCTGGTTCGCCCTGACGGATATATTCATTTAGTTCCAGATTCCACTCATGCGCTGACATAGGTTTTTCCCCCTTACACAAACATTTTTTTTATTTACAGAAAAGGAACAAAATATACTGGAATACAAAAAATATCCTCATCTTTTCTAAATTCTTTTGTATAAACAAGATATTTTTCAAGAATGCGGAAAGAAAATTTATCGCAAAAAGCATCAAGAGAAATATGTTTTTTATAACCGCCGGATTTTACTTCTAAAGGGCAGATTTTATTTTTTCGAGCTAAAAGAAAATCAATTTCATAATTATGACGGCTTTTCTCATTCAAAAAAGTATAATAAAAAAGTTTATTGCCGCTGGCAGTCAAAATCTGGGCAACAATATTTTCATAAAGATAACCAAGATTTGTTTCAAGCTTTCCAGTAAGAAGTTTTTCGTAAATGATATTTTCAGTAAAATCTTTATCCTTAAAAATCATTGTTGTAAAAAGCCCTGTGTCGCACACAAACATTTTAAACTTTTCAAGATTTTTAGTTCTGGAAAGTCCAGCATTCGGGTCTGAACAATGATACGAAATTAAAACAGTCTTTGAATTTTCCATTTCTGAAATTAATTCCAGAACAGAAGATGCTCTTTCATTTTCCAGCACAGACGAAACCTGATACCTGGAAGCATTTTTTTCTAACTGAGAAGGAATTGCCTTAAATAAAAGGCCTGCCTTTCCGCTTGGATCAAGTTTTTTAAAATCTTCCTCATAAAGATTAAGAATATTTCTTTTTACTTCATCTACAATTCTAAAATTATTAGATTCAATATAGGCATTTACAGCCTGCGGCATTCCACCAACAAGCATGTAAAGCCTGAAATTTTTTAGCAAAATTCGATTTAAGTCGTCGCCAAAAGATTTTTTTTGTTCCCATAATTTTTTAAGTAATGGATAAATCTGATTATCACTTAACGCCCATAAGAATTCTTCATAATCCATTGGAAACATTTCGATTTTTTGCTCTTCACTTGGAATAAGAATATCTTTTACATTTTTCTTTATAGAAATAAGAGAACCGGTTTCTATATAATCATAACGTCCGTCTGCCACCAGATGTTTTATTGCCTGCCGGGCCTTTGGGCAAAACTGAACTTCATCAAAAATAATAAGAGATTCTCTTTTATAAAGGTCTTTGTTAAAAATTAACTGAAGCTGCAAAAAAAGATAGTCTAAATCAGAAATATCATCAAAAAGCTGAATTACTGTTTTTGAAACTTTTGTAAAATCAATAAGAATATAACTTTTATATTCGTTCCTGCCAAATTCTTCGACAATTGTAGATTTTCCTATTCGCCTTGCCCCTTCAACAAGAACTGCACTTTTTCCCAAAGATTCTTTTTTCCAATCGAGTAATTTTGAATAAATTTTACGCTTAAAGGGCATTTAGAACCTCGCACAAAATCGTTAGTTTTAAAACAGGGATTTACCACAAAATCGTTAATTTTATTATAGGGATTTACCACAAAATCGTCAAATTTGAAGTAACAGACATTGCCGGGACATTGCCCAAAGATTGCTGGAACTTTTCCCTAAAAATATTGACATTTAATCCGATTTTGTTATATTTAAAGTATCTCATCTACTAGTTGTAGAAGGAGTTTCTGAAGACGTTCCGGAGTCCGAAGCGTCTTTTGCTTTTTTAAACTGATTATAATGTTTTAACTGCTTTTCAAGGGCATTATTATATTCCAGGTAATAAGCAGTGATTAGAAGATTATAATTTTCTCTTTTTTCTATAATTACCAAATATCTTTCTTCCTCAAATAAAAAATGCACACGAGAATACATTTTCCATGGTTCTTCCCATATTTTTATTCCATCACAATCTGAATTAGAACAACTTTCTTTGCAAAGATAATTTTCTATTACTTTTCTAATCCAGTGCAGCCGTTCACAACGTTTAAAATCTGGTTCTCTGTCCGCAACATTTTCATAATTTTTGCATGTAAAATGAATGAAAGATTCTTCATAGCCATCAATAACCGGTAGAAACCTGACCTTAACTATTTTTGATTCAAAATAAGGATGTGACTCTATAAAATCACTTCTGTATTTTTGATAAAGAGAAGATTCATAACTTTTATAATCTAAATTAAAATCATACGGATTTAATGGAGGAAGCCAACAGTTATTTTTACACATTTTCTCTAGCTCTCCAGATAAACAGGTTAAATTTTTCTTCTCTAAGCAGTGTAGATTTTTCCAAAGTATAATTTGAACGTTGCTGAATTAATTTAATCAAATCTGATTTTGTCTGACTCCTTTTTTCACCTTCAGGGAAAATCCTATTCTTATATCCAAAAGCACCTATTAAAACATCTGTTATCTGCATTATCTGAACTTCTTCCGATCTGATAGGCTTTACCTGTTTTATTATGTTTTTTGAAAAATCATAAATGGAATTACGAATAACTTCCTGCAGTTTTTCTGCTTTTTGTGATGAATGAGTATCTTTAATATCAATAAATATATTGTATTTTTCTGTCGGCAAAAGCATAGCCTTTAACATGCCAAAATACATTTTATAATACCAGTCATCATGAGTTTGATTAAAATCATCGTGATGTAACTGTTCTTTATGAGGAATAAGCAATCCTCTAAAATGCAAATCTTTTTCATCAAAAAAATAGTTTATTAAATCTTCATAAACCTGCTTTTTTACAGGGGATACTTTTGTCCATTTTAATTCAGCTGTAGGCGGAACACCATTTCTGATTTTTACCTGTTTTATGCGTTCATTAATTTCATGGCGTTTTTCTTTTGGACACCAGACAGCACCAAGAACCATTACATTGCTGTAATCATGTTCCAGGTGGCAGCTTTCATCGCAGTAAAAATTATATTCAGTCATCTTGCTTTCCCCCCTTACACGAACATCTTTTCAAGGCACGCTTTTTTTAGGTTCTGGAGCTTTTCCAGCCTACGCTGATGAAGGGCGATGAGGCGGTCGAGGGACTGAAAATACTCTCCAATCTTTGCTTGTTCTTCCTTTTCCGGCATTGCTACAGGAAAGTCTACAAGTATGCTTTGATTCAAATGTTTGATAGTGCCGCCAGTAGCTTTTTTCGATACATAATCCATCAAAAATGGGGCTTTCAAATACTGAAAAAGATACTTTTCATCTGAAATACTTTCATTTTTAATTTCAACATTAAACACACCTGCATTTAATGTTGCTGGCATTGTCAACCCCTGTACATAAGCCACTTTTCCAAGTGTTCCGTCCTTTGTTATTAAGATACTTCCATTGTGAATTTGAATATTCTTGTCTTGGTCATATCTTTCCTTTTCCACATAATGGCAAGTCGAATAATCTATAGAACCATCATTAAAGTCTGTACCGGTTATGAGCATATAATCACCGCTATCTAAAAACTCTGATGTTCTTAGATTTTGCCAACCGATACGAGCGTGCATTGTAGTCAGTTCAGACAACTTACGCTGTTCCCAAGCTTCAGTAAATCCCTTAAAACGGATTTCCGGCACATTCGAGCCATTTTTCGGGAACA
>CAVCIJ010000354.1:0-3885 GCA_963601995.1 bacterium
GCTTTTCGTCAATATAAAACTGGCTGAACAGTTCCGCAAAATCAAGCGGATTTACATTCTGCACGTCGAAGGCTTCAACTTTTTCAAATTCTTTCTGCAGAACAGGGAAAGTCAAAGTCCTTGCCTGCGGAAAAAACAGATAAGGCTTTGTTTCTATCGACATAAAATCGTTTTGCATTTCAGCTTTGTTTTCTTCAACTTTCTGGACATAAGAATTCATCTCCTTTTTTATTGTAGAAATCAAAAGAGAAACCTGCTTTCGCTCGCTGGCCGTTTCCTGCTGAAGGACGCGGTTTATTCTGTCGGTAAGAGTGCGGTTCTGCTCAATAATCTTGTGTCCCGCCTCGTAAAGATAATGCTTTAGCTGCAAAAGAAATTCGTTTTTTACCTTTGATTTCTGGATAATCCCCTGCGTTATTGTGTTGATTTCGTTTTCTGTGTCCTGCGAAAGAAAATTCCAGAATGAAGAAAATGACTGTCCCTGCGGTGAATTTCTTAGCTTTGAATCCGTATCAAGAGTATAGCCTAAAATGCTTCCGCGGCTGGAATTGTTTTCACTCTGCTTTTTGTAGATTCCGTTCATTATCTGGCGGAAATTATCTTCCACCTGCCTAAAGTCGCTTAAAAGTTCCCGGGAATTACGGTCAATCTCGCCAAGACGTTCCTGAATCTGCACGGAAGAATATGTCTGAACCACACCAGTTTTTTGAATCAGTGCAATTTCTTCATCAAGTTCACGTTTTTTCTTTTTAAGTTCAGCAATTCTTATATGCGGGTCAGTGTTGATATGCTGGTTCAAATCCCTAAGCTGAAAAAGAATATTCTGAAAGCGCGATTCCGTGCCGACAAATTCCTTTTGCTCGCAGTTTTCAAGCCAGTTAAAAAGACGCTCGATGCTCGGATTCAACTCAACAACCGCAACGCCTTCCCGATTGTAATAACGCCGCAAATATTCCTTTGAATTGCACCACGAATTAATGTACGCTCTGGCTCTTACCAAAAGTTCCGCGTTTTCTTTAAGTTCGCCTAAAATATCCTGGTCAGACTCTTCATCAGCCTTAAGTTTGTTTTCCTCGTCCAAATGCTCCTGCAAAAAAGTAGAAAACCTAGTTTCAAGCTCGTCAGAAGCCATAGTTTGAATATGATTTACACGGAAAGTGGAATAAAGGAAGGAAAGCACAAGGTGAGCTGATTTTGCGTGCAAAAGCACATACCCAGCATCATTTTTTAGAATCGACTGAAAATAAGAGCTGGCTGTGTTCCGCATAAAAAAATACTAGTATTTCTCTGGGGATTTTTCAACTATGCGGTTTTAGTGTGGGAGCGATTTTTTTTAGATTTTTCTTCCTTATTTAAAATGGAAAATCCAAAAGTATTTTCTGAAATTCACGGCTTTTCTTAGTTCCGTTTTCCACCAAGAATTTTGTGTCCAATGTTAGTGCGTGGATTTTGTGGTAATTTTTACTGCCGTCATGCCAGTCACTTTCCGCATATCCGATGCATTTTAGTTTTTCTTTTTTGCCCACCAGAATTTCAGTGACGGCTGTAATTTCAGCAATCTTCAGACAGGAAAAATCGTTATTTATGAGCTTTCAGCAGATAATTATAGAAGAGAACTGTCTGTCGAATATAAAGAAGTAAAAAATATGTTTATAAATCGTGCTATTTTGTCAACTTTTAGTCATTCTGCCATCTTATTTATGTCAAAAAGATAAAAGGAGTTTTAAAATGAAAAGACTATTAACTTTAATCGCAGTTCTTTTTATGGGTTTGTCAGCTGTTTTTGCTGATGAATATGTTATCAGCAAAGTTGACTGTATTGCTGCAGATGGTTTGTACGATCGTGAATTAACGTTCAAATATGATGATGAACTTAATGTTTATTACATTTTCCGTTCAACATATTCTGCTGCTTATTGGTTTACTCTAACACCTGCTAAACTTGAGAAGTTCAGAGAAAATCTGAACAAGGTTCAGGAATGGTCGAAACTTGCTAAAGAAAAGAAAGCTTCTATTTCTAAAGAATTGCCTGATTCTAAGATTAGCGTTGAAGGTGCAATGAAACGTGGAAATAACTGGTATTCTACAAGCTGGAATATTGATCTTAATTTCTTCTTTATTTCACAAATAAATGATGGAGCAGAAATAATTTCACTTCTTTTGCGAGGCGGGGAAGAAGAGTCAATACAAAATGAATTTGTTGATATTGAGTTTGAATCAGTCGTATTTCTTAATAGTGAAATCGATTCGTTAATCAGCGCTATCAGTAATGAAACTATAGAAGAAGCAAAAAATAAACATGCTCATGAGAAAATTACTTCTGATATGTTCAATTAGTGGTTTATAAGAATTAAAAGGAGTTATCAGAAATATATGGTTAATATTATTTTACTTTCAACAATTACAGTATTGGTTTTGGTTGGCGTTGTTTTGTCTATCGTTCTTATCAGGAAGAGTCATAAATCTGATTCAGGAGTACTTTCAGAAAGACTTGGTGTTTATGAACAGAAACTTGATTCTTATGAAAAGAACCTTAAAGACGAATTTTCCAGAAACAGAAAAGAATCATCAGAAACAAATAGTGCTGCCCGTAAGGAAAACACAGAAACACTGATGAACTTTCAGAATTCCGTAAATGGTAAACTTGATACGCTCACAAAGTATACTCAGGAGAGTTTGACATCAAATCTTACAAAATTCATGCAGATTCTTTCTTCAAGACTAGATGTGCTTACAAAGACAACTCAGGAAACTTTGAATACCCAGCAGCAGACTGTTCAGTCAAGTTTGAAATCTATGCAGGATAGCAATGAAAAGAAACTTGAAGAAATGCGTGTTACTGTTGACGAGAAACTGCAGTCCACATTGGAAAAGCGGCTTACAGGCTCTTTCCAGGTTGTCCAAAAACAGCTTGAAGCCGTTCAAAAAGGACTTGGAGAAATGCAGAATCTTGCCAGTGACGTTGGCGGATTAAAAAGGGCACTTACAAATGTTAAGACGGCCGGAGGAATGGGAGAAGTTCAGCTTGAAGCCCTTCTAAGCCAGATTCTTTCGCCAGAGCAGTTTGTTAAGAATGCTCATCCAAATCCAGGCAATACAAAGAAGGTTGTTGAATTTGCAGTTAAGATTCCATCTAAAACTGCAGATGACACAAATGTTCTTCTGCCAATCGATTCGAAATATCCTGCAGCAGTCTGGGATAAACTTTCAAAGGCATATGAAGATGCTGATAAGGCAGAAATCGAAGCCCAAAAAAAAGCTTTGGTTACTGACATAAAAAAGATGGCAAAAGACATTAAGGAAAAATATATTGAAGTTCCTTATACAACGGACTTTGGACTAATGTTCCTGCCTTTTGAAGGTCTTTTTGCAGAAGTAATGCGTATTCCTGGCCTCTTTCAGGAAATTCAGGACACTTGCAAAGTTACAATTGCAGGTCCGACAACTCTTGGCGCATTCTTAAACAGTTTGCAGATGGGATTTCGTACTCTTGCCATTCAAAAGGAAACTTCCAAAGTCTGGGATTTACTTGGTTCAGTTAAGAGTGAATTTGGCAAGTTTGGCGATGTTCTTGCAGCAACTAAGAAAAAACTGGATGCAGCTTCCAAAGAAATTGGAAACGCAGAGGTTCGTTCCAGAGCTATCGAAAAGAAACTCAAGAATGTTGATGCTTTACCTGTCAGCGGAGCTGAATCAGATACTCAGGTATTACTTGATGATTTGCCAGACGAAAACTAAATAAAAAATCCGGGGCTGCCCGATAAGTTTTAATTATAGCCCCGATTGAAAAAACTCGAAGTCAAGCATGCACTATATCTGGTAGTTGCTTATGCTGCTTTGGCCGACTGTCTCAGCCACCTGGTTTAAAACTTTCGAGACAGTCCC
>CAVCIJ010000355.1:0-3626 GCA_963601995.1 bacterium
AGAATTTTTATAGCAGCTGCACAAAAGATTTTTGCTTTCGGCTGGAGTATGTTCATAATAAACAGGCCCGACTGTGTGGATTACATAGCGGGCTTTTAGATTATATCCTTTTGTAATCTTTGCTTCTCCAGTTTTGCAACCGTGCAAAGTCCGGCATTCATCTAAAAGCCCCTGCCCTGCAGCATTATGAATAGCGCCATCAACACCGCCACCGCCCAAAAGAGAGTTATTTGCGGCATTTACAATTGCGTCCACGTCATAAAGGGTAATGTCCCCATGTTCAATTTTCAGGCTCATAATTTTTGGATTCGCATTAATTTTTTACAGGCGAGCAGAATCTTAAGCTAATTCTTCTTCGCCCTGATGAGTTCTTGGAAGTTCGGCATTCAATTCGCTTTGAATTCTCCGGGCACCTTCATGGTATGCGTGAAAGGCGACTTTTTTAATTTCGTTCTTCTGATTTATCGGCAAAACCAGATGTTCAAAATGTTTTTTCCAGTAATCGTTAAAAGCTTCTTTTACATCTACGTCTTTCATGTTGTTACCTCCAGAACAATTGTTTTTAATAACGTTATTTTAAAAAAAATTTAAAATCGGGTCAATTATTGTTATCGGAAGGAGAAAAAAAACTAAAAACGTGAATAAAATCTAAAATTCTGTCCATTAACAGACTTTCTTTACACCTTTTTTTCCAAAAGAACCAGGCTTATTCCTTCAATTCCATTAAAATCGCAGGGAACAATTCCGATTTCCTTGTAGCCCAGTTTTTTGTAAAAAGCGCGGGCGGCCGTATTTTTGGCGTTTGTGTCGATTCTTAAATAGTGGCAGCCGTTTTGTAAGGCATATTTTTCATAAAACAGAGCAGCTTCTTTTCCAAGCCCTTTGCCCTTTTGCGCAGGATCAATTACGAGAGTGTGCATTACCATAACTTCGCTGTCTTTAACTTCGTACTGCCATTTTGCGTTTTTGTAAGAATCCACCTGAATCTGATTAAAAATCACCGTTCCTGCGACCGCCCCATCTGCTTCCAAAACAAAAAGATCGTCACGTTCCAGTGCGTCTTCGATAGTTTTAGCTTCCGGATAAATTCCGCGCACCCAGCCGATCACAGCCCGCCCGCTTTCTTCTTCCGTGTGAATATCGTCATATATTTTTAACACAGCGTTAAAATCGTTTTTGTCTGCTTTTCTAATATTTACTTTCATGATTTTTACATTACATCAGCCTAAAGCCGTTTGTTCAAGATTGTTTTTTTTGAATTTTTATGAGGCGTTACCTGCCTGCGGCAGGTCGGGCTTTGCGGGGTTCCGCGCCAAGCGCTACATTCTACTGACCTCCTGTCAGGCAAGAAATGCAAAGCATTTCTTGCAGTCAACTGTCTTTGTGTGCCGTCCATGGCACAAATAGCAGACGAACGAGCATTTTCCCAATAAATGTGGGCTGTCAGCAGAACGGCTGCGCCGCCCCTCCAATCCCTAACGCAATAGCGTTTTTCTTAGCTTAATTTCTAAATGTATTACAGACAGGAACATTTAAATGGCAATTCTACGCTGATTTTATAAAATTCTTTAAAGCCCGGAATTTTATTTTCATCTGCTAATAAATCATTCTTATCCAGCCAATTCGACAAAGTTCTTAAACTGAATAATAAGCGGGAATCAGTACATTTCATCTAAGGTAACCAGAGTTAGATCTTTTGAATTCTCAACAACATAATCTGTAAAGCCTGAAAGAGAAAACAGCATGACTTTTAGATTTGTTCCAGGCAAAAATTTAAGTTTATTCAGAAAGTTGTCAAATTCTTCCTTGTCAAATTTTTCTGATTTGAACTTACATTCACCTGCCAAAACACAATTTTTTCCATCTAGACCAAGTAGGTCTATTTCAACAGATATAATTTCTTTTCCAATCTTTACAGACTTCTGGTATTCAACAACGTCGGTCAAAAAGCAAGGAACTTTATTTGTTCCAACATTACTTAAGATATAATCCTTTGACATTCTTTCAAAAACGCTTCCAATAAATTGGTGCAGATTATCTTTTACTTTCTGCTCATAATAAATCTTTCCTTTTCCGCTGTTTATAAGACTTGCACCTGGGGCGACATATTTAAAATAAAAATTTATCATTGAATCAGAAATTATATAATAAGGTTTAGAAGATTCACGGCGCTCAACAATTTCTGCTGAAAGAAGATTTTTCAGGCAAAAGCTGATGTCGGACATTCCTGTGGCTGCCTGAATTTCATTATATTTTGTTTTTCCCTTTGCAATAGCATCTATTATTGAATTATAGGCAATCGGATTTGATCTTTCGGCTGTGATAACAGTCTTAATTTGTTCTTCAGAAAAAAATGCATTTCTGGAGAAGAATAGTTTTTCGATATTTTCATCAAGTGAAAGCGTACTGTCAAACTGTTCCAGATATTTTGCAACCCCTCCAGTAAGTCCATAAACAATCGCTTTTTCTTCCACATTAAAGTTCGGAACAAATAAAGCTGTATCCTTGTAATCAAAAGGATTGATTTTGAATTCCAGATTTGCTCTTCCATGAAGAGGAGCTGAAGCACCAAGAACATCTTCCCGCATAAAAGAAACGAGAGATCCAAGCAAAATAAAAAACAGGTTTGATTTCTTCCATTTATTATCAATATATTTCTGCAGCAAGGAATTCATATATGTGCAAGATTTTGCGAGATACGGATATTCATCAATTACAAAAACAATCTGCTCTTTTTCTGATTCTTCTGCAATAAAATCAAATATTGAATCAAATGAATCAAACTTTAATTTCCCGCTAAGATTCGGAGCAAGACTATCCAAAACATCATTCCCCATTCTTTCAAGAAGTTCTGCTTCAGGCATTTCTGTACTGACAAAAGATACTGATTTGCATTTGTTTATTTCAATAAATCTGTTTACGAGCGTTGTTTTTCCAACTCGCCTGCGGCCAAAAAGGACAGCCATCTGAAAGCCTTTCTTGTTATAAAGCTCCTGAAGTGATGCAAGTTCGTCTTTTCTGCCTATAAACTTATCCATTTTGATAATCCTCTTCTGTACAGTTAAAATTATTTACTAGAGTGCGTTCTACTAGAGTGTACTCTAGTAATGATAAGTGGATAAACGTGGAATTGTCAATAAATTAAATTACGGTTCCATGCAATTTGCAGCAGACTAACTGCATTTTCCATATTTTATGACCATTTACTTCTATTAATATTGATTCTGGCGAGAAGTATTTTTCATGAAACTGTTTTAACAACGGAATATTTTCTGCTGCAGCCTTGTAGTAGATCAATACAAAATCATGATAATTGTAGTCTCTTTCATTAATTTCTACAATTTTAATCCCATCTTTTTCAGTTCGTAAAATCGAGTAAAGTGAGTAATTTGATTCATCTTTGTTGTTCTCTACATTCAATTCCACCAGAAAACAGGCTAAAAGTCAAAAGTTCAGAGTTTTTTTTCTATTTTTCTAAATTATCTGCAATGAGTGAAAGCAGCTCTGTTTTTTGCGGGGAAAGTGTTTCGCATTGTTCTAGCAGTTTGCGGTATTTGCGGGAAAGGCGCAGTTCTTCCTGAGTGTTCTGGTCATTTTTTGCGCTGGACGGTGATTTTGTGCCGTTT
>CAVCIJ010000356.1:0-3376 GCA_963601995.1 bacterium
TAACACGCGCAAATTTGCGCGGCGTGGTTACCGACGGAATTTTGCTGATGAAGAGGATTTTATTACTAAAAGAAATTCTTGATTAAGAAAAAGTCTTTTTTTTTCAAGAAATTTTATTGGTAACACGGGCGATTTTTTTTTAAGCAAAAATTTCGGTAGCTTACAAATTCGCCTTGTAACTGAAAATTCTACTGGTAATGCAGGCGACGTTTTTTTTACTAAAAATTTTGACGGTAACAAATACAAAAAAATCTTTTTTGTATCTTGAAGATTTTATTCTTTTTGTACCCACCAACTTAGCCCCGATTGAGACTCAAAGTCTGAGCTTTCAGACTTTGAGTTCCTATGTTTTTTGTCAATAGAAGCTTAACGCCTGATTCCTTTTTTTTAAATTTTAAGCAATTTCAAGCATTCCAGTAATATTTTGTATTTGGGGGGGGCTTGAAACTGCGTGTTTCAAACTTTTTTCCTGTTTTTAACATTATGTATAAAAGCTCTGAAAGTTTTCTTGCAACAGCTACTATTGCCTTCCTTTTATTCTTGCTTTGGCATTTTACCATATACTTGTATTTTGCTTTTAATGCACAGTCTGTCTTGCTTCTAATTAAAGACCAGCTTGCCATTACTAAAAGTGATCTCAAATATCCGCATCCATGCTTTGATATTGCGCCATACCGATTGATTGTGCCTGACATATCGATTTTCGGAACTAGACCAATGCTTGCTGCTACTTGGCTGGCATTATGAAATCTGCTTCCGTTTCCAATATATGCCACATAAGCCATAGCTGTCAGTTTTCCAACTCCTGGTACGCTTTCTAAAAGTTCAATATTCTTATCATCCTTTACTTCTTCTTTTATTTCTTCCTCCACAATCTGAATGTCATCTTCTATAAGATTTATTCTTTCCATTATTCTCAGGGCTTGCTTAAGGTCAAAACCTTTTAGAAGTTTTGATGTCGTTTCTCGGTTGATTCTTGTTGCTAAGTTTTTCTTTACTACTTCTGTAAATCCTGTTCTGAGGTAAATTGCATGAAGTCTGTTTATTTCCTGTGTTCTGCTTTGCTTTAATTCCTTATTTTCCGTAAGAAGATTTCTTCGTTTTGTTTCCTGCTGTGTTGGCAGATTTACAACTGGAAGTTCACCATTGCTGTTTTTTTGAACTAATCTTGCAAGTTTGAGGGAATCTTCTTTGTCATTTTTTTTAGTTGAATTGTAGATTACCGCCAGCTGATGGACATCCATCATTGCAATATCACAGCCAACCTTGCTCTTCATCTCATTGACCATTTTCATGGCAAGCGAACAAACTTCAATTCCTGTTCTGTCTGTTTCCTTCAGCCGTTTTATTCTATACGGCGGTCGGTTTTGGTTAATCTGTCGATCGAAGTTTTCCAGCGTTGCTGGATTCTTCACTGCTCAACTGAACCTTCCGCCGACTCTCTGATTCCGTCAAATCAAAGTACCACTTTTTACCAGACTTCTAAATCATAGTATCTGTCGAGTTTGCACTGCAAACTCGCGAAGCAACCGTAAGGTTGCGACGAACCGCGTAAAGCCGGTCTCATAAAAAATCCTTTTGCCGAGTGCAGCCAGTGCGAGTAATGAATTTTTCTTTTGAAGTGAAATTCGCTCCTTAATCAAGAAAAAAAAGCACTCCTCCTATAAAAGAAGAAGTGCCTTTTGACTTTTACATTTTTTTTACTTCATCTGGGCGGTTTCAATAAAGCCGGAAGATGAACTTGGCTTAATTGCATAGCCTAATACTGGGTTTGAAGTACCGTTTCCGTAGCATTTTCCCCAGTATGTTTCTGCACTTGATGTTCCGGTTGTAGATTTTTTTAATACACCGACAGCAGTTTTCCATACACCGATGTTAACTCTGTCCTGAAAAGTTTTACTTGTTGTAGGAATTACTGAAACTTCCCAGGCACCTGTGTAATCATCAGCGGAACCTACACCATCACCAATTGTACTGCCTGCAAGTTTTGCATACTTAGGGCGGTTGTTAGAAAGTGCATAGTATCCGATGTATGGCACATAATAAGTTCCATTGTATGCCACATCAATTGTTATGTTCTGACCAACAATTGCATAAGAATCAACTGTGCAAGATATTGCATTTCCTGCATTTGTATATTTATCAATGTAAACATACTTTAAGTCAGCATTTGTTCCGTCGTAGGCTGCAATATGTATTCCACCTGCAGCATCTACTGCTACCTGGCAGTATTCACCGGCATCTTCAAGAAGTGTTGTTGCACTGCTCCAGTTTGTAGTATTTACGCCAGTAGTACCTGTTACAGGTTTAGTGTTGTAAGCATACTTCAAACAGCTGTTAATTGAATCATACCAGACCATTACAACTGTATCACTATTAGTTTGACCGTTAGTTGAACCCTTTGGAATTACACCCAAAGCAACATATTCTCCAGAATAGCCAAGACCTGTTCCACTAGAGTTAGCAACTATCTGACATAGGCTACTAGTGTACTTACCATAGTTGTAATTACTCCAGCTGTTTACTGTGTTATCTGTGTAAGAATCCTTAAAGTTACCAAAGTCCCCCTTGCTGCTAGAAGAAATATTACCGGCTCTGAACCTTATTTCCCCGTTCAAATTGTCGTAATAGGCAAGGTAAACATTTGTACTTTTGTCACTTAAATATGAAGTTGCATAACTTGGACTTTTGATTCTGTTTTTATCAAAATTCAATGTGCCTGTATTGTTTCCGTCTGAATCTCCGTATTGCGCAATTATTTCAAGTCTGTTTGCATTTGTTCCACCATAAGAACCACCAGTTGAAGGTCCACTTACACCCCAGCGCGATGTCATAAAGGTGAATCTGTCGGCTTGAGTTGCGTTAATATCTCCACCGGCTGCACATCCGTAGGTATAACCGTTACTGTCGTAAGCTAAACCTACTGATGTCATAAAGTCGTAGCTGCCCTGCCAGTAGAAATATGAATATTCACCAGCAGTGTTACTAGATCTAGAGCCGGCTGCAACATATCCCGGCATACTGAAGTACAACGGGCCGTTTGTAAATGCAAATCCAATCATTCCAGAATTTGGGTTAATCTTCATTACCGGGTCTGTAATAATTCCGCTTATAGGCTTGGCTGCACTGCTGTTTATCTGCCAGATGTCAAATATTACATCGTCAGTTAAGAGGTTGTTGTTATCGTTGTTAGGCTGACGGTTGTAGTAATTTGAGTAAATGGTGTAATCACCTGTTGCAGATGATGTAGTTCCAGTATAACTTCCCTTAGAATCATTACTGTTCAAGTTGTTCAATGAAGAAACGCCATTTACAGTAACTGCAAATTCACCTGAAGTGCTGAGGCTGGAAATAGCTTGAGTAATTGATGTTGAAG
>CAVCIJ010000357.1:0-3303 GCA_963601995.1 bacterium
CATTTTTTCGTTGTAAAAAACGGTCTTTTTTGAAAATAGATTCAAAATCTTGCTAAAAATTTCATAAATTTGCAAAAACCAGTTAAAATCCTTTTGACAAGTGTTGAATTAGTGCTAAGATTTAAGAAAAGGTTTTCATAAGTAAAAATGAGAATGCAATTTTTGTTTTTTCAAAATTAAAGGAGGAAAAAATGTTAAAAAAAGTTAAGCCTTTACTTTGGGCAACTCTTGCAGCTTTTTGCTTGAGTTTTATTGGCTGTCCAAAGATGGATGGAGGCGAGTCTGGTAATGGGGGGGGCGAAACTGAAAAAACTCTTACGCTCAGCTCAAATTCCATTGAAATGAAAAAAGTTGGTGAAACACAAAAAATCACTGCAAATTACAATGGTTCAGACACATTGGACTGGACACTTTCTACTCAAGATTATCTTGAGATGAGCATTGCGGAAGATACTTTGAGTGCAATTTTTATTGCAAAAAAAGCAGGAAACACAACACTTACCGTAAAAGAGCAAAACGGAAGTCTTTCAGCAACAGCTTCAATTAACAACAGCATTACAGCAAGTCCTGTAAGCAATTTAGATGCAAGTGCAATTGATGCAAAGTCAATTACAATTTCCTGGACTGCTCCAGAAAACTACGAAAGTTTTACCGTAAAAGCGTATAAGGCGGCAACAGACGAAGAAACAGAGGCAACACTTATAAAAGAAGACACTGTTGAAAAATCTACAGTATCTGAAAGCACTTCTTATTCTTACACATTTGAAAATCTTGAAAAAAGTACAGATTATAATTTTGAAGTTTACACAAATTATGGCGGAGTTGTTTCTAGTGCGGTAACTTTAAGCACAACAACAACTGCTGCTTCTATTACGATTAGTCTTGAAGGTGATGATTTTGAAAGTCCTGCAAAGGCAAATTCTACAATCACACTTGTGGCTTGTGTTGAAGATGATTCAAGTGCAACTGTTGAGTGGACTTCGAGCGATACAGGCATTGCAACTGTTACAGCAGATTCAAGCGATGCAAACAAGGCTATTGTAACTGCGGTTGGACCGAGCGGAACTGTAAATATTACAGCAAGTTTTGATGATTCTTCTAAGGCTTATGAAGTTACAATTGTGGGTGCTGCAATTCCGGCTGAAAATGTAGCAATTTCTGCTCCTTCTTATAAAGATAATGCGGAAAATGACAAAACTGCTACAGTAACCTGGACAGCTCCAGCATATTATTCAAGTTTTATAGTTGAACTTTGGAAAGCAGATGCAGGTTCAGCAGCATATTCTGAAAATATTGCAAAAACTGATACAGGAAGTTCTTACGTTTACACATTCTCTGGAGTTGATTACGGAACTTATTCTGCAAAGGTTTATGCAGTTTACGGAGAAGATACATCTAGCGCAGTCGTTTCAAGTGCAAGTGCCGAAGTAAAAGACGAAAAACCTTGTGATGAAGTAAGCGGAGTAAAACTTGATCTTAGTGCAGCAACACCAGTTCTTTCTTGGACAAATCCTGAAGATTCTGATTTTGCAGGCGTTAAGATTTATGTTGATTCTGGCGATGCTGTTAGTGCAAGCGGCACTTCTTACGAAAATTCAAGTCTTTCTAGCGCAAGTTCAATTAAGATTACCACAGTTGATAACGCTGGAAACGAAAGTGATGGAATTACAGTTACCGTTGGAACTAAAATTTCTTTAGGAAGCAGTGTTACAACAGGCTACACCGGTCAGCTTGTAATTTCTGATGTAAGTTTTGATTCAGATTTAGAATACAGTGCGGTTTATGGTGATTCTAGTGTAGAAGGCGCAAGTGTTCTTCTTGATACAGAAAATTCAAAGGTTTATGTAAACGGACTTACAGTTGGAACACAGGTTAGCCCAAGCGTAACATTTACAGAAACTTACGAAAATTACAGTTTGGTTTATACAGTTGCAGCAGAAGCAAGCGTAGCTCCTGTAAAGATTGTGTGGGAACTTGCAAATTCATATAAGAATAACACATATTATCTTGCATTTGATCTTACTTCAGAAAGAACTTATGCAAACGGAGTAATTGCAACAAAGAAAGAAATTGAAAATCACGGATGTACTTATGACCGCTTTATTGTATGGCCGGCACTTAATCAAAATGCAAATGGCGTAAGTTTTGAGCTTTCAAATGGAAAAGCTGAAAACAGTGGTTATTATGTAATTTCAAAAAATGATAAAACAAATCAAAGTTCCTGGTGGCGGGCAAATACATGGGTTTCGGGCTGCAATGATTATACACTGTTTGCTGTGGAAAAAGGCAGCATTGAAGATACAAAGTCAGCATCTTATATTATTGGAGATTCTGAATACAGTTCGGGTTCAGGTTATATAACATTAAACTGGCTTGGCGATACAACAAGATATGTCCGCGGGTTCTGTTATCATGCAACAACAATTGTGCCTGGAACTTCAACAACTGCTGATGATTCTTCGGAAGCCCTTAGCGGAGCTGACTATGCCTGGCTTAAAAATGAATCAATTTGGAAAGGAAGTGAAGCAAGTGATGCTCCAGCAGCTGTAGAAGTAAGTTCAAAAGCAACAGATCACTCAATCACACTTACATGGACTGACCCAAGTGATGTTGATTTTAGCTACGTTAAAATTTCTACTGAAGGAAAACAGATTGACGGAACAACTGCAGTTGAATCTCAGACAGTTTATGCCGGAGTTCAGACTGCAACATTTACAAATCTTAGTGCAAATACTGAATACTCATTTACATTTACTGAATATGACGCATTTGGAAATACTTCAAATGGAACTTTCTCTGAAGCACCAAAAACTCTTGAAGATACAACAGCTACAGCTGCACCAACGGATGTAAGTGTAGTTCAGATAAGTCCTACTCAAATAACAGTTACTTGGACAGATCCTAGCGATGCTGACTTTAAGTCGATTGTTGTAAAAGTAGGCGATGATGAAAATTCAGTTGCTGCTGGTGTGCAGACTGGAACTTACACAGTTGCTGAAAATACAACTGTTTCTGTTGTTGTTTCTGCTGTAGATTATGATTCTAATTCAGCCAGTGCGGATTCTGTTTCAATAACAATGTCTCAGGCTGCTCCTAGTGATGTAAAAGTTGAACAAAAAATGACAGGTGCACTTTTGGTAACCTGGACAGACACAGAGTTTACAGATGCTGAATATACTTACACAGTTGAGGTTGCATCAAGCAATAGTTCTGAATCAGTAGAATCAAAGACTGCTTCTAGCGGAAGCGACGGTGCATTGTTTACAGGTCTTACAGTAGGCAATGAATACACATTTACAGTAA
>CAVCIJ010000358.1:0-3244 GCA_963601995.1 bacterium
GTGGAGGCGGATGCTCAGACGGCGAGTGCGACTCAGACGAAGGCTGCAGTTGTGGTGGCGGCTCATGCGGTTGCGGCGAATAAAGTTCAAAAGAACATTTTTTAAGAAAGTGCTTCAATTATTGAATTTCTGTTTTCAATTTTTGGAGCACTTCCCATTTCTACGGCAATATCACAGAGCGAGCCGTAAATCTTTTGTCTTTTTTCGTAAAACTGATGAAAAATCTTTCTTACATCGTTTAAGTTCTTTGGCGATTCTTTTGCAATGTAAGCCGGCAAGTTAAAGAGTTTTCCTTCAACATCAATTTTAGCTTCTTTTACGATTCTGTCGGCAGCAATTTTTTCCTGAGCATTCAAAAAAACCAAAATTCCAAATTCTTTTAAAATTTCAACAGCAGCAGGATTATTGCAGATTCCACCACCGGTTGCAACGCAGGCACTAAACTTACAATCAGCGTTAGTCTGACACTTTTCCAGCCGTGATTTTAATTCAAGACAGGCATTTTTTTCCGCCGTTTTAAAAGCTTCTTCCCCACTTTGAGTAAAAAGTTCGCGCGGAGATTTTCCAGTCATCTCAAAAATTAAATCATCAGTATCAAAACAAGGAACATTAAAAAAATTAGAAAGCAGGGCAGCCTGAGTCGATTTACCGCAATGCTTAATGCCCATCAAAATAATTGCTTTAGCCATGCGCCCATTATACAAAAAAATTGAATTTTAGTTCGAGTAATACTAGATACTGAAATATTGTAATAAATATTCTTTTGCCTTTTCGCGAATAGAAGAATCAACATTACGAGCATTAACTATTAGCTTTAACGTTTCTTTTGCGTTTCCTTTTTTTATAATTCCCTTGCCAGTTGATGCTTTTGAAGAAAGACTGTTTTCACTAAAATTTTCATTTTGCTGTCTAAATAAATTTTTTATATCAGAAGTTTCATAAGCAGGATTATTATAATACGGAAAATACTTTATAAAAGTTTCCATTCCAACGGATCTTATATCGCGCATTAACTTTTCAGAGTCAGTTTTTTCGCCATATGATTCCTTGTAAATTCTGTTTGAATTTATGCCATTAAATGAAGTTTTAGGTTTTTCCTCTTTTTTAGAAATTTTAATTTCATATTCTTTTAAAACTGAATCTATTTCTAAATCTGTAAAACTCTTTTTTAAATGCTCTCGTAATAATGTCTTTATTAATTCTGCATTTAGTTGCTTTCTGATTTCTGCCATTTTAAGAGTAGCTTCTGTACATTCATTTATAAATTTTTTCGCACTTTCTTTTGAAAAATTTTCTTTTTCAAATACTTCTATAAATTTGATTCCATGGGAATTATCATAATCAAAATCAATAATGCAAGACTTTTGTTCTTCATCTGGCAGATCATAATTATAATCTATAAGACAAATTTGATTAGCAATAAGAATTCCTAAATTATTATGAGTTTGTTTTAGATAACTGTATAATTGCTTTTTTCGGCTTTCATCAACAGACAAATCTTCCCTTTTTAATTCAATCACAAATAAATCTTTTTCTTTACTCTTTATTATAATATCTGGAATCAACCGTTCTGTTGAACCTAATTTCATAATTCTATGGGAATCAATTTCATTATCTAAAGAACTATAACCAAATATTTCTGAAAATAATTTTTCCCATAAAAACTGAATTCTGTCTTCATCCTTATTTTTATAGTTTTCAAAATAATCACAAATTTTATTCCATTTTTCCTTTGAAGTCATTTTTTTACCCTCTAGTATCATAAAAAATCTGTTTCATTATATCTTGGATTTAAACCACAACAAATTAGTTTCTTTCATAGTCATTGCATTCCATAAAAAATTATAGAGCCATTTTTCCAATTTTTTTGTTATAAATCATGTTCAACAATAATCACCACACCTTAGCCCTGTTTTTCTTTACTTCCGAGCGGATTTTTTTCAACTTAAGTTTGCGTTCCTTACTGGCTTTTGTTGGCTTTGTAGGTTTACGTTTTTTTGGAACGACCAGTGCCTGAATGATTCTGTTTTCAATTCTGTCCAGGGCAAGTTTGCGGTTTACTTCCTGATAGCGTTCGTCGTCTACGTTTAGATAAAGGCAGCCGCTAGTGTTAATGATTGACGCAAGTTTTGTTCCTATTCGCTCTCGCTCTTCTTCTGTAATTCCAGCGAGAGCAGAAAGCGGCAGCTGAAGGCAGACTTTTGTATTCACTTTGTTGACGTTCTGGCCGCCTTTTCCGCCACTACGTGCAAAACTTATTTGAGAATTATTGATTATTGACTCGTGCAATTCTGTTCTGTTCATTTTTGTTGTATTTTCTCCCTTGCCAAAAAACACTCATCTTCGTGGGAACTTATAACGCCGACAGCCTGCAAATATGCGTAAACGACCGTTGTTCCCGTAAATTTCATTCCGCGTTTTTTTAAATCTTTTGAAATTTCGTCGGAAAGAGGAGAGCTTGTCAGCTTGTTTTCGTAAATTATTTTTTTGCCAGTCCAATGCCACAAATATTCTGAAAAACTGCCGTATTCTTTTTGTATGCTGCTAAAAACGCGCGCGTTTGTTACAGCCGCCTGAATTTTTAAGCGGTTACGGATAATGCCTGTATTGTTTTTTAATTCTTCAATCTTTTTTTCGTCATAAGCACAGACTTTTTCCAAATCAAAACCGCCAAACGCAGAGCGAAATGACTCGCGCTTATTGAGCACACATTCCCACGAAAGCCCCGCCTGAAAGCATTCAAGAACAAGCATTTCAAAAAGTTTTTTGTCGTCATAAACAGGAACGCCCCATTCCTGGTCGTGATAGCGGATATATCGGGCGTTTTTTGGATTTACCCAGCAACAGCGATTTTTTCCGTCCGTCCAGACAAGCGGAATTTTTTGGCTGATTTTAACTTCGTCAGTTTTGGTGTTCATACGAAGAAATCATAGCAAGGCAAAGACAAAATGCAAAGATAATCTGCATTAGGCTATGGAGCGCCTCAATGCTTTTATTTCAACAAAAGCATTGAAAAGACCGCAGACACGCTATTTGAGTCGCCTTCGCAGAGTTCACCCTGTAACAAATAGAAATTATTGCGTCAAGATTATAAAAAGTGACGTACCTTGTTACAGTCCGATTTTCTTCGTTTTGAGATACCGAGAATTCCTCGGCAGTTCGATTCTCCTGCAGTCCGGCAGCAAGATTTGTTTTTTGAACTCTTCTGTGTACTTTCGTTCCTTAGTGTTCATGCCACTTTCCT
>CAVCIJ010000359.1:0-3161 GCA_963601995.1 bacterium
CAACACCACTCATTCCAAGCAGGAATGTAAAGCCTAAGCTAGAAGCGATATTCACCGCGCTTTCCGCGATAGAACGCGCTTGAGTCTGCTTAAAGTGTCCAGCCGCATTTATGAGCTGTCCGCCTGGGTTTCTCAAATTAGTAAGAATTCCGGAAACGACCATCAAAGTCGCCAGATCCGGGCGAATATACTGCGCATCTGTCATTTTGCTTGCATACAAAGACATAAAAGGAATAATCAAGACATACGCGCAGGAATAAAGGCAAAACATCGCAGAAAAAAACAAAGTCTCGTAATCGGAATAAAATTCTCTCAGTCTTTCAAAAGAATCTTTCACCATGGATTCTCCAAAAAAGGACTGAAGTCCCGTGCTGAACGAGCCTGCAAGATTATTTACAGCGCAGAAAACCAGAGCATAGACCGAATAAACGCTCACTTCTTTTAATCCGCACAAGACGGTCAGAATAATCACCGGGCTATTAAAAACTATAAAGCCGCTTATCTGATGGACAAGGGCATTTTTGCTTTGGCTGATTGCCTTAGTGTCAGCTTCTCCCCTAAAAGAAAAACTTCTGTAGTTTCTTTTTACATAAAAACACAAGACTAAAAAGCGTGAAAGATATATCAAAGACGAAGAAAGTTTTACCGCGACAATTCCAAAATTAAGTTTTATTAGCAAAACTGCAACCGCCGTGTTCAAAGCCAGTGCGGCAGACTGCAAGAATGAAATAACGTACAGTTTTTTGTCAGAGGTCAGAAGCACGCGGTATTTCCCAATCAGGAAAAATTCCGCCGAGCCTGATATTCCAAGCACAAGAACCATAAAAAAAGAAGTCAGCCTGTCAACCTGCTTTCCAATCACAAGCGGATACAAAAAAGCGAGAAACACAATTCCACACGAAAAGGCAAATCCGCTCCTAAAATAGAATTTTCTGGCCGCGCTTAATATTCCATTTACTTTAGAGACATTATTTTCCGCAAGAGGCTTGTACAAAGCCGCAATGGAAGCCGCCCCTATTCCAGCCTCAACAAGATTTAGATATGCGATAAACTGCGCGATTGAAGTAACCATTCCATTAGTTTCAGAGCCGAATGTTCCGACTATAAGAGGCGGCAAGATAAATCCGCAAACAGCCGTAACCGCCTGCAAGAAGAGGTTCGATATTACTGTAAGAAAAAGTTCCTGTTTCCGTGCCATAAAAATCAGCTTACAGCCTCTTTCATCTCTTCAGTTTTCACCACTTCCCGTCCCCAGTCATAAATCACCTGACCGCAGCCATCCGCACAGAAATTTTCAATCACAATTTTCCGCACTTCTTCTCCGCCGAGCCAGACAGATTTGTCACTATCAGCAACCGGCGACAAAGTGCATATATATAGAAAGATTCGTTCAGTTTTATCCGCCTTAAGACGTTCAAGCACAAAAGAAAGCATAGCCTCAGTAACGCCATTCGGAAAAATCGTTATTTCTTCTTCTGCCCAAGAACCGCCGGCTTTGCTTATGAGAAAATCGTGCATTTCGTTTATTTTTTTCTGCGTAAATCCGTCTGGGGCAGAGCCGCAAAGAATGGCTGAACGTTGCAAAATATAAACCCTCGTAATTTTTTACAATCTTTTAGATTGCATCAGTTTACAACTTTATCTTATAGATTGCAAGTTTACAGAATTAACATCTTAAAGTATGTAAAATGGATACAGAAAATGAAAATTTAACAAGGGAATGCAAAGATTTTTCAGACAGAGTGCGTTATTTGAGGAATAAAAGAAAAATTTCTGCCCGGGAAATGAGCATTGCGCTGGGGCAAAATGTAAATTATATAAACTTAATTGAAAACGGAAAAAGATTTCCGTCATTGCAGGGATTTTTTGCAATCTGTGAATACTTAAAGATTTCGCCAGCGGACTTTTTTGATTCTGAAACTTTTTCTTTAAACTTTATTGAAAACCACAAATCTATCGAAAATGAAAAAAAAGAGTTGATTTTGTTTCTTGAAACGTTATCGGATGAACAAATTTCTTCTATTGTGAATGTAATAAATACTTTTAAGAATTAAAGATAAGGTAAAAAGCACTGTTTTTTTGAGGCTTTCCAAAGATTTTTTTTCTATAGGTAAAAAGCTTTACAAATTTTGGAACATGAACACGCAATCTTCATCATATTTTGGTTTTACATGATTCTGCACAAATTTTTCCTGCTTTTTTGAAAGCCGCGTAAAGCCCAGTTTTGAGTAATGTTCAATCAGTTTTTCATCTGGAAGAGCATAAATATAAAGAGAAGCAATTCCAACATATTTGCTCATTATTCTTTCAAGAGGAAGAATAAATCTTTTTAAAATAAATGCGCCCATTTTTGTCGTTTCTGGATGATTATTTCGATAATTTTTGTTCATTGCAAAATTTGAAAGTTCAATTGACGGAATCGTATCAAAACTTTCATGAAATGCCTGAATTGTTATAAGTCCACTCCGTAAAGTAAAATAAGCTGCAAGTTCACCCGAAACTTTATCTTTTACAAGATATGTCCTTGAATTCAAGTCGTTTTCATCTGCCGAAGCCTGATTTTTTAGATAATTTTCAAGCCCTTCCGCACCATTCAACGCACAAAAGTCTGCAATCAAAGACTCATTCTCTGGAGAATCAAAAATATGCTCAAGTGAAAAATCGTCCGTGTCTAAAACTGAGAATTCAACAATCACTTTTTAGAAATCTCCTTCATTTTTGAACGTTCTGTTTTATGTACATTTGAAATCCATTTTTCAAAATCATCACATTCTTTATCCAGCTCCTTAAAATCAGGCTTTGGATGGTTCAGGATAAACTGATAAATTTCATTGTTTTTCAGATGTTCTTGATATTCTTTTGAAAGTACGCGCATTTTTACACCTCCGCCAATAAGAAAATAATTTTTAAAAGATGACCTTAATATACAAATCTTCCTAGCAAAAGTATAGCACGTAAAAGTTTATTCATAAAATTATGAGTGTTATATATTGGTATGCAACAGCCTGTCTCAACAAGAAATGAAAAAGCATGTCCTCAGCATTCAGTACTCTACTGCGTTAGGGATTGTAGTGGCGGCGTAGCCGTTGTACGACATCCTGTCGTGCCACAAATTGCATTGCAATTTGTGCGAGTCTATAGTCTTTAGTGCCGTCAGTGGC
>CAVCIJ010000360.1:0-3128 GCA_963601995.1 bacterium
TCCGTAACCTGTATATTTTTTTTCTGTTTCATTCATAATTTGATTCCTAAAATAATAAAAGTTGCAATATTTATAACAAATGAAATTGTTAATAAAACACAAATAATTTTTTCTGTCTTAGTCATACTTGACTCTCCTTTAAAATAAATATATTTTTCGAGGTAGAAGAGTAATTTCTCTTCTACCTACTTAGTTTTTATTTAACTAAGGTAATAATGAATCCTGCAATGCTTGCGAAGTCGGCAATTATCGAAAGCACCAGCAGGATTTTTTCTGTCTTAGTCATAATTGACGCCTCCGTTCACTCATTATTTTATTATCAGCAAAGTAATTAAAATCACAAGTGCTGCAATTCTGAAAATATTTGAAAGAATATTAACTTGTTTTTTAGTAATCATTTGACAATCTCCTTAAAAAAAATATATTCTTAAGGCAGACAATTTTTTTTTATTTGTCTGCACATTGTTTTTCTGATACTTATTTAAGTATCAGAGCTAGAATTGCTGTTACCAGCAAGCCGAAGTTGATTAGTAGATTTGCAATGTCTAACCAACTCGGCTTTTCTTTTTTATCTTCCATTACTACCTCCTTATGTTTTTATAATATCATTTGATTTTATAATTGTCAATACTTTTACAAATATTTTTTTTTATCAGCATACTAAAAAACTGCGTCATCAATGTTGAAGTTCTTTGTTGCTTCTTCATCGGCAAGTGCGATTTCCAGCCGGTTATTTGCCATTATTGAAGTTATTACGCCGTCAATTCTTTTTGAACTTCGGTTTACATCGGGTTTTATTGGTTTTATATTGCCGTTTGCGTCGGGTTTTACTGTTGCACACGAAACCATCCAATCCATTACGGGATTATTATCTATCAGTTTTCCGTCTGTGATGAGCTGCTCCCACGCTTTTGACGGCTCGCTCATTCCCACCATTCCCTGATTAAATTCTACGCAGGTAAAAGTATCGCTTAAATCCTGGATTAAATGCGCGGCTAAGTTACGGTCATAGGCGATTTCCTGAACATCGTATTTCTGGGCATCATCTAAAATTTTCTGAAACATAAAAGAATAATCTACTGTTTCGCCAGGTGTTGCAAAAATATATCCCTGTTCAATCCATTTACGGAATAAATAACTGTCGCTTTTCATTTTTGAATCAATCTGCGCTTCTGGAATAAAAAAATAATGTTTTGCATAACGCCTGCCGTCTGGAAGTGCAAAATACCAGCTGAACGCCGTTATATCAAGCCGTTTTGAAAGGTCTATTCCGCCCCAGCATTTCAGCCCCGAAAGATTTTTTTCATTAAATCTTTTATGACATTTTGCCCATTGCGTCTGTTTTATCCAGGCGTCCGCAACGTTAAGCCATTCATTTAAATTTTTTGTGCGGAATTCTGTTTCTGCCGTAGACATTTGCCTTGCTTCTTTATATGCACTCCGCATATTTTCGAGTTCTACGCTTACGCCTAAGTTTGGATTTGCCTTATACCAGTTTGATTCATTTTTCCAGTCATCGCCCTTATCTAATTCTGTAATGAAACAAAATAATTCTTCGTTTTCGTAGCCTTTTGCACCCGATAAAAGCTTTTCTGCACGTTCATATTCTGCATAGCAGGGGGCGTTTCTGTTGTGCCCCGCAGTTGTAATTATAAAAATAAGCGGCTGTTGACGCGCTCTTGTTCCACTTTCAATTACATCGTACAAATCGCGGGTTTTATGTGCGTGATATTCGTCTATGATTGCGCAGGATACGTTAAGTCCGTCAAGCGTGTCGCTGTCGCTCCCCAAATATTTCATTGAACCGTCTCCGCAGGTCATTGAATGGGCGAGAGGTTTTATATAGCGTTTTAACAATGGTGAATACTGAACTGTTTTTTTTGCAGCGTCAAAACAGATTTTAGCCTGGTCTTTTTTTGTTGCAGCACTTACAACTTCCGCGCCCGGCTCTGTTAATAAATCATAAAGTGCAAATCCGGCTGCAAGAAATGTTTTTCCGTTTTTTCTTGCTATCTGAATGTAGGCCTTGCGGAATCTTCTAAGGTCATTGTCTTTGCGTCTCCAGCCGTAAATTGACGCGATTATGAATTGCTGCCAGGCTTCTGTTTTTAATTTTGTTCCTGCTAGTTTTCCTTTTGTATGCACAAGTTCACCAAAGAACATAATCGCACTCTGTGCTTTTTTGCGGTCAAAATAATAAGGGAATGTTCCTGCCGCGCTTTGCTTTTCATCCTGAATATGACGTTTTACCGCCTGTTTTATTTTTTTGCAGGCAGGGATTTTATGAGTAGAAACATCTGAAATATATTGTTCATAAGTGAAGTTAAAAGCCATTATTTTCCTCTGAAAACTTATATAAATAATAGTCAGAAAATAATATGCAGTTTGATTATTTTGTTAAATACTATTGACATAATACAAAAAATATTGTGTTATAAAATCATAGGGCGTTGCCCTTAAAAAAAATCTTTGTTAAGGAGAATAAAATATGAAAAGTTGGGTTAAAAAATACCTGCGAGAAGTATCGTTGCTACTAATCGCAGGTGTAATCCAAATCCTTGCTGCGGTTCTCATTGATTTGATAATCCGCTGACGGGGGTACAGAGACGGAATTTTAAGCAAGCCGTCTCTGTGTATTTCATATTTTATTCTTCAAGGGGCTTTTATGTCAACAAAAAATGAAAAAACTCCATTTTGGGCAAAAATTTTATTTTCAGTAATTCAGGGTGTTGTTAATGCAGCCATTATGATTATTTGTTTGAAAATATTAGGAGTTATTTAAGGAGTTTGTCAAATGGATTTTATTACGGTATTAAAAATTATTAAGGCAATAGGGCTTATTTTTATTGGTACTGGGTTGATAATTTATGCAGTAATAAAAATAAAGGAGTTGAAAAATGGAAAATGAAGAAACAAACGATAAACCTAAATATTCTGGTTATGGCTATCACGGTGGCGGCAGAAAAAAGGGTAGTGGGCAGGGCAGAAAATACAAAACTTTTTCTTTCTCGTGTTCGCCAGAAGAATATGAAAAAATTAAACAAAAAATTGAAGAAAGCGGATTAAAACCGTCTCATTTTTTTGTAAAGAAATGTCTTGAGTAAAAAAAAGTAGTTACTATTTTAGCA
>CAVCIJ010000361.1:0-3006 GCA_963601995.1 bacterium
GTAAATTTCTGCAATTTTTTCGAGCACAGAATCTTGTACAAGAGCTCCGTTTGGATTATTTGGATTTGTAAAAATAAGAAGATCGAAATTGTTTTCTAAAATAATTTTTTCAAGCCTCAAAAGAATTTCACCTTCAATCATAAAATCATTTTTTGAATCAAGATAAAAATATTCAATTTTTGCACCACTTTTTTCAAGAGCTTTTTTGTAACCAGTAAAACACGGTGCAAGAAGAAGAACTTTTTTAAAACTGTATGCAAAACAAAATGTACTTATAATTTCAGATGCACCATTTGATACAACAATATTTTTTGATTCAACACCAAATTTTTTTGCAATCAGTGCACAAAGATTTTTGCTTTCAAGTTCTGGATATGAAGCAGATTTTTTTACGGCACAAAATGCCGCTTTTTTTACGCGTCCAGGAATTCCAAGAGGATTTACGCTTACAGAAAAATCAAAATTCACTTTATTTGAATAAATGTCGCCACCGTGCATTTTTTTATTTCCTCAAAACTATAATTTTTTTTAATGAAGTTAATTCACTTTATGAATGAAAATAAAATCAGCATTACAAGAGTGCTCAAAAAAACAAAAAAAACTGCACTAAAATACAAAAGTTTATTTATTTTTTTTATGTCTTCTTTTGAAGCCTTGCGCCTTTCATCACCAATAAATTTTTTTTCTTCAAGTTTTCCTTCGTAAAATGCAGGTCCACCAAGTTTAAGTCCAAGAGAACCGGCTGCAGCACTTTCACTCTGTGCAGAATTTGGACTTTCGTGATTAAAGCGATCGCGGCAGAATATCTTCCAGGCATTTTTTGCAGAAAAATCTTTTCCTAAAAAAACAGATGCAAAGCATATTAAAAGTGCCGTAATTCTTGACGGAATAAAATTTGCAGCATCATCACAAAAAGCAGCACATCTTCCAAAATCAATGTAGCGGGTGTTCTTGTAGGCAATCATTGAATCCATTGTGTTTATGCATTTGTACAAAATTCCAAGAGCAGGTCCGCCGAGCGCAAGGTAAAAAAGCGGAGCAATAACTCCGTCAGAAGTATTTTCTGCAACAGTTTCAACACTCGCTTTTACAATTTCTTCTTCACTAAGATTTTGAGTATCGCGCCCCACAATATTTGAAAGAGCTTTTCTTGCGCCCAAAATATCTTTTTTTTCAAGCATTTTAAAAACTTTCATACTTTCATCTTTTAAGTTTTTACAGGCAATCAAATAGCACGACAAAATTATTTCACAAAAGCAAGCTAAAACTAAAGAAATTTTATACATAAAAAAGACAAGAAAAAAAGTCAGAACAAAAAAAATCAAGCAGACTAAAAAAACTTCAAATCTCCCGAACATTCTCTTTTTTTTTTGCAGACAGATTTTTTTCACTTCCCTTTTTGCCGATAAAACGATTTTCAAAAAAAAGCACAGTTTTTCCAATCAGCCTTACAGGGTGCGGAAAGTTATGCAGATCTCCTAAAATAAGATCAAGCACAAATGCAAAAACAAATGAAATTATGTGGCAAAGAAAAATCATTTTTTTTCTCCAAAATTGCAATCTTTTGAACAGTTGAGATTCGTAATAAAAAAATTTTTATTTTCGTCAGTAAAAAAATCAAATGAATAAAAGCCACCGTTTTCGATTTGAAAATCAAAATAATTTTTTCCCGTCAAACTTGAAAGAATCGCCATAATGTTTCCGCCGTGAACGATAGCACAAATTTTTTGAACGCCAAGTTTTTCCCCTTTTTGAACCATACAAAAAAATGATGAAACGCTGCGCTTTATAAAATCACTTTTCTTTTCGCCACAGGGAAAATCAGTTCTGCCACCTGAAAAAATCCATTTTTTATAGTCTGAATTATTTTCAAGTTCATAAAAATTTTTTCCTTCAAAGTTTCCAAAATCGATTTCAGTAAAATCTTTTAAAATAAAAATTTTTTTCTCAGGATAAATCAAGGCTGCGGTTTCTAAACATCTTTTCATCGGACTTGAAAAAACTAAATCACAGTCAGGATATTTTTTTTGAGAAATCGCCGCTAAAATTTTTTTTATTCCGTCCTCGCACAAATTTTCGTCAGTTTTTCCAATATATTTTTTTTGTAAATTTCCCAAAGTTTCGCCGTGACGCACAAGAATTATTTTCATTTTAGCCTCGTTAAAATTCCGCAGTTAACTCTAAAAACTTTTCTGGCTTTTTGAGCTGCAAAAGTCTGAAGTCTGCCTGTAATTTCTCTGTAATCTCTGTCAAATTTTTCCAATGGCACAATTCCACAACCAATTTCGCAGGAAATAAAAACTGAATCTGGATTTTTTTCTATAACTTCTTCAAATTTTTCTTTGATAAAAGCAAAATCTTTTCCTGCTTGAAAAAATTTTTTTACGCCAAGATTAAAATCATTCCAGATAACTTTCTGATTTTTCATTAAGAGAATTTTTTCAAAATCTTCTCCGTCAACAATTTTAAATTGAGGATTATTTTTTTTTGCCGCATCAAGTTTTCCCTGAAAAATTCCGCCAATATAAAAATCCATATTTTTTTCCTGCAATTAAAAAATGATATTTAAATAATTTTTTCTAAAAACAAAACGCTGCCCAAACTAATCAAACAAAAAAGTTCACAAAGACACACAAAAAATCCTGCAAGATCTCCTGTTGCACCGCCAAATTTTTTTTTGCAAATAAAAAAGTAACATATAAAAGAAAGAACACTTGAAAAAATTTCCGCAAGAAAAAAAATTATGTCTTTTTCAAGAAGAAAAAACAGTGCCGCAAAACAAATTAAGGCTTCAATAAAAAGAACAATACACACCGTTTTTTTAGCAGACGTTTCGCTTTCTGTAAAAAACATTCCTTCTTTTTTTGCACGCGGAAAAATTTCAACGCTGATTCCACTTAAAATTCTTGAAATTACAAAAGAAAACGCTATGCAAAAAACAGCTTTTTCCCCTTCTGCAAGAGACATAAATGCCGCAGCCAGAAGAAAATACGCAAGAAGTAAAAT
>CAVCIJ010000362.1:0-2935 GCA_963601995.1 bacterium
CTTATATACGCATTAGAAAGCAGTTCTGGCAGTTTTAAACTTGCTTTTTTGAAATAAATATTTTGCTTTTCAAAATCCAAATCCATATTTTCAAGAAAAAGTTCAAATCCGCAGATATTCAATGAAATTTTTTCACTGCAAAAATCGCATTTTATCTGATTATTTTCCACAGATATTTTTTCAATATGCAAAGAGTTGATTCCGTACTGAGAAAAATCAGACGTTGTCATTAAAGAAAGATTTTTCATTTCAATACAAAAATTATTATTCTGATTCTGATAGATTTTAAATTCTTCAAGATTACAGCCAAATTTCATAAATTCAAGATTCACGTTTTTTAGCGAACATTTTGCATTAGAAATTTCTCCGTTCCAGAAATAAAAAATGTCATCAAAAGAAATTTTTATATTTTTTATAAAATCCAGATTCATTAAATTTACACCACAGGAAAAACAAATTCCTTTTTTATTTAATGAAAGCGAATCAAAATCAATTTGAATATTTTTATTTAAATTCAACTGAATTGGATTGCTGGTCTGAATATCAAAATTTTTTATTCCGGCTTTCAAGGAATATTCAAAATCATTTATCATAAATTCAGCATTTTTTATTTTCTCAGGAAGTTTTGAATTTACAAACTGAACTTTACCTAGACAAAAAAGAACAAAATCATCATTTTCATATTCCAGGCACAATTTTGAATCGCTGATTTTTACGTGATCATAAACAATAATTTCTTTTGAAGAAGAAGCACATTTTAAACTCAAAAGTTCACCCGAAGTTGTAAAAATAAATTCATCAATACAAAATTTACTATCATCAAATTTTATATCCGGCTGATTTAAAAGACAGATTTCGCCACGTAAAGAAATATACGCTTCAGAGGCAAATTCTTTTACAAGTTCGAGTTCAATTTTTTCCGCATAGAATGCATCAAAAAGATTTGAATGCAAAAGACTAGTATTTACAAAGCAGGAATCAAGTCCATTTTTATTAAAAATAAATTTTCCGTGCGTCTTTATTTCGGAGATAAAATCCGGAAAAATATCTTCGCTAAAACCAACATCACCTGTCAAAAGAAAATAAAAATCATTGTTTTGAAAATTAAATTCAAGTTCCAGGTTTTCAGAATAAATTCCGTTGATAATAAAAATTTTTTCAGTACTTTTATAATTTACACAAAGCTTTTTTATCTCACCGCTTTCACTGATTATAAAATCTTCAATGCTAATTGAAGTTCCAGCAAAGTTTCCTGGCAGATATTCCGGCAAAATTAAATTTCCGTTGAGTACAACATAATTTGAAGCAAAATTAGAATATTCAAAATATGCCGAAATCTTAGAAAATTCTGCTCCACCTAAATTAAAGCTAAGATTGTCAGCACCGGCAAAAAGGCAAACAAGTTCATTTTTAGTCAAATTAAATTTAAAATCTTTAATTCCAAGCCTTAAATTTAGATTTTTAAAAAGTTCCGAAGAATCATTATAAAACTCAAGAAAACCAGAAAGTCTTAAAAAATACTCGTCATTTTCTTTTTGAAAACTTATGAATCCTTCATCAACATAAAGGTAAGGATTTTCCTTAAAAATTCTTCCATGAATATTTTTTGCCGAAATTCCAAATTTTTGAATTTGTCCTTTTGAATCAAACGAGATGGAAATGTCATCAAATTTTGTATTTTTAAAAACCTCAGGAAATTTTTCATCAGCAAAAATGGCACTTCCGTAAAATCCAAATTCATAATCTGCTGAAAAAGAAATTTTGTTCACAAAAAAATCAATTCCAAACAAATTAAACTTAAATTCAGTCAATGCACTAATTTCAGAAAAAGAAATTTTCATATTCTGCAAATCAACATTTAATGAATTTACCTTAACTTCATTTATGCCAAGTTTTTTAGGAAACAAAAGTGAGCATGAATCTAAAACAAGGAAAGCTTTATTTTCATAAAATTTGTATCTTATTGTTTTAAAATTAACATTCCATTCATCAAAAAGGCTGA
Source organism: bacterium (assembly GCA_963601995.1). Lineage (GTDB taxonomy): Bacteria > Spirochaetota > Spirochaetia > Treponematales > Treponemataceae > Treponema_D. Next base: position 2,003 of record CAVCIJ010000362.1, read on the forward strand.
CCGTATAATCGCAGTTAATCTTAAAATCAAAATTTTCGATTCCCTTACCAAATACAATTTTTATGTTTTGTACTTCAAAATTAAGTCCGCCCAAAATTCCTGGCAGTTCATAAGGCAACGACACATTTCCTGAAAATAAAAAATATTCCCTGCACATCGAAAATGAATCCACGCAAACATTCATTCCACAAAGTACAAACGGATCAACTCCGGCGCCTTGCAAAAAGAATTCGCCCTTTTCATCAACAGAAAAATTATTTACAAAAATATTTATATCCTGCTCATCAAGTTTTATCTTTAGTTTCAGTCTGTCTAATGAAAATTTTCTGTTTTTATACGAAATCGATTTTGCAGAAACTTCAAATGATTTTTCTTTATGCTCGTAATTTTCAAGTGGACAAGTAAATTTTAAGAATGAATTTTCTGCAAGTTCAACATCATCGAAAATAAAAGTCTGATCAAAAAAATTAGAATCCAAAGTTTCAAGTTTCAAAAATATTCCAGAATTTTTTACATCAGTTTTTAGCAATTTAAATTTCTGCCCCTGAACAAAAATTTCCTGATTCTGCATTTTTGCTACGTTAGAAATAAGCTTCCAATCATTTGAAAAAATAAAATTTCCAAGTTCAATTTTTTGATTTTCAAGAATCAAATAAGCATTTTCAATTTCAATCTGATTGCCAGTCAAATTTTTTAAATATCCAAAAATCTTATTTCCGCCAATATAAAATTCGCAAAAAACATTTTCATCTTGAATTTCAAAGTCTGCATTTTGACTTATAAAAAATTTTACTTCTTCAAGACTTTTAAATTTTATTTTCGGGTCAGAATACAAAGCTCTTATTTTTATGCCACCATCAAATTCGCTGCTTTTTATTTTTAACTGCGATGAAGAATTTCTTAAACTTAAAGGCAGGAACTGATTTTCTAAAG
>CAVCIJ010000363.1:0-2865 GCA_963601995.1 bacterium
AATAATTTTCAAAAATATTTCCGCTCATCGCCCCTTTTTCCAGAGTTTCAGGGCTAGTCCAGCCGCATAAGAAACTTACAAGTCCTGTGTCAAAAAAATAGATTTTCGGAGTTTTTATTGCCCTGTTTGTAAGATTGTTAAAATATGGCTTTAATAAAAAAATGATTCCGCTTGCTTCCAAAACCGAAACCCAGGATTTTGCAGTTGTAAGAGCAATACCAACATCGCGGGCAATATCTGCATAATTCAAAAGATTTCCTGTTCTCGAAGCTAAAACCTGCATAAATCGCTCAAAAGAAAGTTCATTCCCAACATTTAAAAGCTGCTTTACATCTCGTTCAATGTAAGTTTGAATGTAAGAATCGTAGTAACTCTGCCAGAAAAAATCGTCAGCACAGTAAAGTTTAGGATAAGAACCTTTCCAGATTTCGTGATATATTTTTTGCAAATCCTGCTGTTTTGAAAGTTCTGCTTTCTGCTGAATATAATCATTTGCTGGAAGAAAACTAAAATCAGAAAAAGTTTGATTTTTTTCTTCCTGAGAAAATCCCTGTAACGAAATAACAGCGCATCGGCCGGCAAGACTTTCGCTTAAATTTTTCATAAGCAGAAACTGCTGGCTTCCTGTAAGCCAAAAATCGCCCGGATTTCCTCCATTATCAATATGAACTTTTACATAAGAAAGAAGATCTGGAGCATATTGAATTTCATCAATTAAAACCGGAGGATTATATCGCTGTAAAAAAAGTTCAGGGTCATTTTGTGCAAGATTGCGGTTTTCAAAAGTATCCAGTGTTACATATTTTCTGTCTTCGCCAGAACACATTTTTAACAAAGTAGTTTTTCCTGTTTGGCGAGGACCTGTAAGAAGCAAAGCTGGATAGAATGAAGAAAGTTTGTTTATGTAGTTTTCAAGAGTTCTTTTTAACATTTTGACCTTCTACAGCGCCTGATTTTCGACTAATCTATGACTGAATACTATATTAGTCGGAAAATAAAAATTCAGCAAGAAGATTTTGCAGACCGTATAGCATTTGGTAAAATCAGTAAACTCAAAACATCACACTATCACCCAATGCTCAATTCTTTACTTTACTTTCCTTACCGTTACAGTCGGCAACTTTGATTAAAAAAAGCATATCCTCATCGTAAGGCATGCAAGATAAAACGCTTTTAAGCATATCAAAAGCCGGCGCAATTGGAGTTGAGTACGTAATCCACTTGATTTCAATATTACCAAAGTTGTCTTCTATTACCGACCATTCTTTTGGACTTATAGAGAAGTTATATTCTTTTCCGTATTTTTCAAGACGCCAGCCAGGATTTTGTGGTTTTCCGTCCGCCCAGCCTGTACAAGTGCAAGTTCCTGCGATTTCTTTTTTTATTTTGTCTTTTAATGTATCTGCCATAACTAAATAATATTGATTTTCAGCTCTTTGTATAGAATTTCCGCGGAACGGTTTCCATTCACCAAAAATTCTGTTTCCTTATAAAGCTTATAAATGCCCTCATCGTTTTTAAGCGGCTTAATGATTTCATAATCATCTTCAGTTGTATAAAACCATTCACAAGAAAGATACCATGTTCCCTCATCTGTCATCTTATATTCACAAACTTTTGCAAAATTGTCCCAGTCTTCATACATAAGACCATTCCAATCACTGCGGCAGGCTTTGTCTGCTTCTTCAAAAGTCGTAAAAAGAGGATACTCAAAAGGAAAAAAATGCCCTCTTTTATATCCGAACTCTGTTATTTCATTTTTTAAATCATCATACCAATATATTTCTTTAGTATTTTTTTCTGGATAAAAATATCCCGTCTTAATAATATAAAATTTATTTAATTTCACGTTTGTGTTCCTTATCTTCATAATCTGACATTACCAGACTTTCATTGTCCAGTTTAAAAATCAGTCTTTTATCATTTATTGCGCAAATAAATTTATTAAGTGAATATTTTCCGCCAAACTGCCATTCCCTCATTTTTTTACCGTAATCGGGCAAATTTTTATCAGTAGAAAAGAAAATTTTATTTCCAGTTAGATTTACCATTAGCAAACAGCATTCGCCATTATCCACCGTCGGAAGAAAATAAATATAAGGACTTATAAAATGATAGTCGTCACGCTTAAGATCTTTTCCTAAACTAAAATCATACTTAACCCCGCAAAGCAGATTCGTTTTGCTTTCAAAATTTTCCATCAACATTACAAGTTTATGCTTTTCTTCAATGGAAAAATCAGCCCATAAATCAACAGCCTGAAATCTGTAATCATATTTTCTAATAAGAGACTGTAAGACTGCATAATCAAAATCGATTTCTTGAAGATTCCAGCACATATCAGCCAGCCCCTCCTGCCTGAACTTTCCTGCAAAACGTGAACACTCAGAAATAACCTGGTCATAACTTTTTATTTCGTTACTTTTGATTTTAGAAATTATTTGCTTACAGTGAACTGACACGTACATAAATGACACTTTTTCACACTCCTAAGATATGGCTTTGTTACAATACCAATAGAATCTATAAAAAAACATCAAAGATGATTTTTTACCAAATGCCTAATACTAATATAAAAGAAAAATGTGCAGAGTAAAAAAATAAACAGTTATAATCAGCTGATTTACGACTAAATAATAGTGAAAAAATATGCTACACTATTTTCCTGATAATTTTACTTAGGAAACAAAAATGATTACAAAAGAAAACTTCAAAGCGCTTCTTGAAAAACTAGATTTTACATCTGCGGACGGAAATATATATTCAAAACATTTTGATAGCACAGACTGCAAACTTGAGGCAGATTTTAAAGGAGAAAATCAGAATTATGAAAAATGAAAACGAACTTATTACGGTAACTTGCCC
>CAVCIJ010000364.1:0-2855 GCA_963601995.1 bacterium
CTGCTTTTCAAAAAGGATGCAATTTATGGATAAGGCAGACTGGCTGATTGACTCGCTCACAAAGGAAATCGCAGGCTTTATTGTTCATGATGAAAAAATTGACTTTGACGAGGCACTGCGGAAACTCTATTCCTCGCAGATTTTTGAAAAACTTGCCGACAAAAAGACGGCACTTTACCGAGAGGGTGCGGCATATATTTATCAATATTATCTGGAAGAACAAAAATGACCGAACTTTACGTACTAAACGAACTGGCCTCTTTTCCAAAATATGGAACGCTTACGGCAGTTGCCGAAAAGATGAATGTTTCGCAGCCGGCTTTGAGCCGTTCAATGAAAAAACTGGAAAAAGATTTAGGCGTTCAGCTTTTTGAGCGCGGAAAAAACAGAATCGTCTTGAACGAAAACGGAAAAATTGCCGCAGAATACGCGCAAAAAGTAATTGAAGCGGAAGCGCTTTTTGAAAAAAAGGTAACTGAATACGAGCAGACGCACAGGATTTTTAATTTTGCTTCGATTGCGCCCATGCCAATCACAGAACTCACGCCGATTCTTTCGCAGCAGTTCATGGGAATGAACATAAAATCCGAGTTAAAAGACAACGAAAAAGAACTTTACAAGTTGCTCGACAGCGGAAAGGCAAAACTGATTGTAACGCTCAGCTCCCCAAAAAACACAGAAAAATACGCCGCCACAAAACTTTTTACAGAAAACCTTTTTATCGTTCTGCCCCAAGACCACAGACTTGCCCAAAAAGACAAAATCGAACTAAAGGGACTTGCCGGAGAAAAAATACTTATTTACAGCAAGATTGGATTCTGGTACGAAACTACAAAACGCCTTATTCCAAACGTGGAATTTTTTGACCAGCAGGAACAGTCTGCATTAAAACAGCTTGCAAAACTCACGGAACTGCCTTCGTTTGCAACAAACTTTACAATTCAAAATGTCCGCGAGATGAAAAACAAAAAGGCAATTCCAATTGCAGACAGCGAAGTAAACGTAACATTCTGGTGCGTCTGCCTAAAAAAGAATCATGAACAGTTCGAGGCAACTTTTTCGCAGATTCGTGCGATTTACGGGGAATAAGGGGAAAATTTCACTTATGTGGCCCGATGAATTTATCGCCGTTAAAATGAATCATGTGGTCAGGATTATCGGCAATCCATGCTTCTGTTTCCCAAGCTATGTCGTGTGCGAATCTTACGAATGTGCTTCTGTCAGGAAAAGCCGAAATAAAGACCAAGTCCGCGTTCACGTTTGAAAACAAATCTTTCAGCTCAATATATCTCTTGCTGTCAACTGGACCATGAGAAGTAACGGACTCAATCAGAACAAGCCAATTTTTATCTTCAACATAAAGAATTACGTCTGGCATTTTTCCATGCTCTAAAACATTGAACAGTAAATTTCCTGCAATCTCCTGGTCGTAATAGCCCCATTTTTCGCCAGTGTCGCCAATATAAACCAAAGTGCTGTTCGGAAGAAACCTCGGCGCAAGCTGCTCGATAACATCTTTTATAAGCTCGCTGTGTTTTCCCGGAGAAATTTGAATTGAATGTTCGTCCTTTATTTTTACAGAAACCATATTCATTTCTCGTTCATGGGCATACCGCTTCGAAAGCGACTGTTGATTTTTCAAGAAGCCTTTAATCTTTGATTCAAAATTTTTTGTTCCATAAGTTTTTATCACATCAAATGCTGCAGGTGAAATTTGGTAAACGGCTTTCGGACTGTTGACAGGACGCGAAGAATCATCAGGATTATATAAGACGATTCCAGCCTGAACCAGCGGATGAACACTGAATCTCCTGAAAGTCTCTCTTGAATTTGGAGCATATTCTTTCTGATAATTTGTCTTTGTAAAATCCATCATCGGAGTTATTCCAATCAGAGGATTTTCAATATTTTTCCAGCTTTTTTCAGGCGTAATATTTAAAAGCGCAAGTAGACAATATGCAGTTCTGTCGTTAAGCTGAGCCGACGGCATTCCGAATTTTTCCAGAATATCAGTCGCCTGTTCTATTTTTTCAGAAATTTGCTGGTGCAGATTTTTCATTAAGACACTCCCTTGCTATCGAATCAAAAAATTCCTGATTCCAGCCGTCATATTTTTCAAGTTTTTTTCCAATTTCTATCAATTTTTCTCTTGAAGGAAAAGGGAGATTCCTTAAATCCGTTGCGTTCACCTGCGTATGTCCGCTGAATTTGCGGAACTGATTATCAAGAAATGTTGAATTCAGCCAAACAACAAGACCAAATGCAATCTCTTTCTGCAATCCTTTTTTATCAGAGTGAAAAACATTCAGATGATTCTCAAATGCGAAACTTGAAGCGTCAATGTCATCGGCTGTTATTAGCGAGGCGACAATCCTTTTTTTCTCTTCTTTTGTAGAAAATCTTTTTACAACAACATAGTTTCCAGCCGGAACAAACATCGATTCTGTTTCTTCTGTAGGCAGAATTGCGTTCGGCTTTTTAGATTCTTTCGGCCAGTCCGTTCTGTAATTTCTGAAATGCACCGGATAAAGCAGCGGAACAGTATTCTCATCAGGATTTTTTCTGATAAAATTCTTTGCACGGAAATCAACAACCGCACCTGTAGAAACTGAAATTCCAATTTCTTTTAAGGAAACAAATGAGCAGTCAAAAAAGTTCTCAGCCGCCGAAGATGATAAGGCTGACGGAAGCGGAATATTTATGTATTTTTCTTTGTCAAACGGATTCACGATTTCCTTAAAATCGTAATATTTTTCGGCCAGATTCTCAAAATCCGAGCCATTTGAATACGAGATTTTCACATTACGCTGAGGCGTTCCTTTTTGAAGCAAAATAATTATGTTTTCCTGCAGAAC
>CAVCIJ010000365.1:0-2830 GCA_963601995.1 bacterium
GAGCATCATAAGTGTATTTGCGGAACAGAAATAAAAGCAGGAAGCAATGAATTTGAATTTTTAGAGAGCTGGAAAACTGTAGTTCCGCCAGAAGCAATAGGAACTTTAATAAAAAACGAAAAACCGAAGATATTCGACAGTTTTAAATTTTCTAAAAATTTATATAAAAATCTTGCACAGGTAAAAGAGCAATTAGACGAATTTCATGATGAAATTGAAGATTTACAGGACGATATTGAAAGAATCACAGAAAAAATTGCAAATTCGGAAGACACATCTCAAATTCAAGCAAAATTGACAAATGATGAAAAACAAAAAGATTATGCTGAAAAAATGAGACTTGAAACGTCTGCAAAACTAAATCAACTAAAAGTTGAAAAAGAAGAATTCTTGAAGAAAAGAACAAATTTACTTCAATCTTCGGAAGAAGGTAGAAGAATATTTGCTTACAAAGCTATGACAGAAAGTCTGATTAACGGTTTTGAAAATCAGTATGAAATAAGTGAGGCAGAAATGAGAAATAAACTTGTCATTTCTGTAAAAAATGCGTTCAAAGAAATATACGGAACAAGTTTTTCAATAAACATTGATGAAAAATATCAGATAAGCACAGATACTGACCTTGAAAAATCAACAGGTCAGGGAATGAGCGTAATTTATGCTTTTCTTGCAGGTCTTCTTGATGTAATAAAGTCATCAAAAAAAGAAAAATCATTAAAACTAAAAGATGAAAGCGAAACTGAGTTTATTCCGAAACTTGAATCATATCCTTTGGTATTTGATGCACCTTTCTCGGCACTGGATAAAACCAGAATTTCTTCAATATGTAAAATTCTTCCTGCAGTTTCAGAACAAATAATAATACTGATAAAAGATACAGATGGTTTAGAAGCAAAGAAGTACTTAAATCAAAAAGTTGGAACTTGCTATTTATTAAAAAAAATAGGTAACAAAGATGACCAAACTGAAATTGTGGAGGAAAAATAAATGGCTATATTTAATCAATTGTTTCAAATAAAAGGTAAGCATGCCTCTATGATGAAGGAACTTAAAGAAAAAATCGGAGGAGAATGCCGAAACATTGACATTTTTTATATTTCAATAATTCTTGGTCTTACTCAAAGTCGTCATGCAAATGTTGATAATGATACAAAAATTGAACCTGCAAAAATCGATCCTGAGCAAATGATTAAGTACGATGATAACATTCAATTTTTATATCGTCTTGTAATGCTGTCTGATACAAATTATTGTATTTCCGCAAAAAATCGTGCAGATAAAGCGTTCCGGTATAAATCGAATGAAACAACGTTTGAAAAAGATGAAATTCATTTCGTTTCTACTATGCTTGGAGGCTTGGAATTTTTTTATGAGCAGATAGTAGAAAATACATCTAGCCGTCCAGATATTTTTGAAAATATTTTTAGCCTTGTAGACTCTTACAATGATTTGACAGAAAATATAACCGAGGATGCTTTATATAATGTTTTCGGTTAATACGTTGTACAAGACATCCTCTCTGATAAAAACTGGAGCTGGTAAAACGTCGCGTTGTTAAAATTGCCTCTAAAAATTGCAATTTTTAGAGGCTCCCTTATGAGAATGAATCCTGTTGAAAAGGCGTATTTGGAAACAATAAAAACCTTGAAAAGGGAAGCAAAAATCGAAGGGAAGAAATAGATGGCAGAAAAGATTTCAATCTTGCCTACGACGGATAGCCGGGTGAGTAGAGTGTGAAATTGGTATGATGATACAGAATAATTTGAGATGAAATGTAGAAAAATTGTCTTTTTAAACCAGCGTTTTTTGGGACAACTTTTTCGTTCATTTTTCTTCTCCATCTATTGCCGACAATGTAATTTTCTTGTACGCATTTTTCTTTGCATTTGGATGAGGTTCAAGTCCAATAATCGTTATATCATCCTGGTTAGGTGCATATACCCAAAATATTCTTCCAGCTGCTGGCTTATTATTTTCTAAATAAGATTCCCACACTTTCATTCCATATCGCTTTGAAAGAGCTTCAATGTCATGAGTGTGAAGTCCTGTATGACGCGGATTTATGGAAAGAAGACACATTGTTTTTCCAAGTTTTTGATAAAGCAAAACTTCATCTTTTGAAGCTGACTTTTCCTTTACTTTTTTCTTTAATGAATCCCAAAACTCTTCCATTTCTGGAATTCCTAAGCGAATATTGAACAAAATTATGCCTCGAATTCTGTTAAGTCTACAGGTTCGGAAACTTTTCCGTTATTTAGATTTTCAATTGCAGAATCCATCATATCAAGCGTTGCCTGTGAAACTTCAAAAGGAACAACCAGTTCACGAGGCTCAAGCACAATCCGACCGTCTGCAAATTCTTGAACATGATAATACTCATATTTTGAATTTCTTAGAGTTATTCTCTTCTTCATGTCTGTCTTTGTATCATAGACTTTTACGGCTGGCATTGACATATTTCCTCCGTAGTGGGTAATCCCACTGTTTATAAGATACGTCATTTTACTGAAAAACTCAAGAAATTTCTGTCCCAAAAAACGCTGGTTTAAATGAACAGAAAAAATCATCTTTTACATTCATAGATTTATTTGCAGGGGCGGGCGGTCTTTCTCTAGGTTTGGAGCAGGCTGGATTTTTGCCTGTCTTTGTAAATGAAATAGTTCCTCAATTTAATGAAACATATAGAAAAAATAGAAATCTGTCTGATGAGCAATATTTTGTTGGCGATATAAAAAAACTGAATGAGAAAATTGATGAATATTTGCCACGATTCAAAGATGCAGATTTAGTATGTGGTGGTCCGCCTTGTCAAGGTTTCTCAATGGCAAAT
>CAVCIJ010000366.1:0-2791 GCA_963601995.1 bacterium
AGAATATATTGATTCAATCATAACAGGAACTCTGAATGTCTTGGATTATGTAAAGAAATCTGGTGCAGAAAAAATTGTTTTTAGTCAGTCAATTTCAGATGTTTCTTACCTTTTCGGAACTACAAAACCTATTTCAGAAGACAGTATTATGAAGTTTCCTTTGACAGGAGACCATTCTGTTTATTCAATATCAAAGAATGCCGCTGTAAATCTTATCTATCATTATCAGGCTGAATGCGGAATAAAAGCCTATATATTGCGGCTTCCGACTATTTATGCCTATCATCCGAACTCTTTTTATAATGTAGACGGAAAACGAAAAAAACTTGGTTATAGGTCTCTTATTGAAAAGGCGGAGAAAGGAGAGCCGATTGAAATTTGGGGAAATCCAAAAAACGTGAAAGAGCTTGTTTATGTTGGTGATTTTGTTCTTTTGGTTGAATGTTGCTTAAAGGCTAAGAACAATGGTGGAATATACAATGTTGGAAATGATTTTCCGCATGCTTTTGATGAGCAGATAAAAGTTATGTGCGAAGTTCTTAATCCTGAAGATAAAAAATCAGAAATTATTTATAAATCGGATATGCCAAGTTCTCCCCAGTTTGTTCTTGGAATTGAAAAAGCAAAAAACGAGCTTGGATATAAGCCTAAATTTGATTTAAAAGAAACTTTTGAAGCCTTTGAAAATGAAAAAAAACTTCAGAGATTTTCAAAACTTTGGGGAAATGAAAAGGATTATCAGTGAGTTTTTTTTGCTCCCTGGACAATCTGCCCTTTTGACTTTTGCTGAATATTACTATATATTTGTATTAGATAGGAGGCTGGCTTATGATTGATATAGAGAAACTTGTTCAAATTGTAGGATATTTATTAAGAAAAAATAACAACCGCCTTAATTATACGAAACTTGTAAAAATTTTGTATCTTGCTGATCGAGAGTCATATAAAACTATAAATCATTCAATGACTGGGGATTTGTATTATGCGCTTCCGCAGGGTCCGATTTTGAGTAATTTGCTTGATTTGATAAAAGGAAAGTCTGAGTCTAAATTGCAGTCTTATTGGGATGCTCGTTTTTCAACAGACGGATATGATCTTGTTTCTTTATCATCAAACATACCAGAGGGCAAGCTTTCAAAATTTGAGAAACGGATTATTGATGAATTAGATGATAAATTTCATGACAAAGATTTTGGCTACTTAATTGATTATGTGCATAACAAAGAGAACTGTCCTGAGTGGCATAATCCAGGAGTGCACAGCAGGTGCCAGATTACAGATGCTGATATATTAACTTCTTTGGGACGCACAAAAGAAGAAGTGGAAATAATTGAAAAAGATAAAGCTTCTTATGAAGAAGAGGAAATTATTATAGCTGCTCTTGGAAATTAGCTATGGGAAAAGGGCAGAGTTTTTTAGCAGATGACAAAACCGCTCGTGGAATTATAAAACATTTACGAGTTGTTATCTCTGATGTTGATGCAGCAAATGAATGTCTTGTTGTTTGTGTTACAACTTGGTATGAAGGCGTAAGAGGTCAGGATTCTTCTTGTATTTTAGAGGCAGGTTGTCATAATTTCATAAAACATAAATCATGGATAGATTTTTCTCGTTCTAAGGCTATGGGATATATAGAAATTTTTAATGGCTTACAAAAAGGGCTTTTAATAAAAAAAGACGATTTGGAACCTAGCCTCGTTGTCAAATTCAAAAAGCCGCAAAAAAGTCAGAATTTCTTCCAGTTGAGTTGGAACGTTTCTTTGCATATTTTTAATAAAAACATACAGCAATAAAAATAAAACATAAAAAGTCAATTTTTTTTAAACTAACCTTACATAACCAATCTTCTCTAAATTTAGCCAAATAAATGATATTGGAGTAATCTGATGATTAACATTACTCAAGAACTTGTCATGCAGAACTGGAACGGCGAAATTCCGCTTGTTTCTGTTTGCTGCATAACTTATAACCATGAGCCGTATATTGCACAGACTTTAGACGGCTTTTTGATGCAGAAAACAAAATTTCCGTTTGAAGTTTTGATTCACGACGATGCTTCTACCGACAGAACGGCCGATATTATCCGCGAGTATGAAAAAAACTTTCCCCAAATAATAAAGCCGATTTATCAGAAAGAAAATCAGTATTCAAAAGGTTTGACGGCTATTTCTGAAACATGGAACTTTTCTCGTGCAAAAGGCAAGTATATAGCGCTTTGCGAAGGCGACGATTACTGGATTGACGAAAACAAGCTTCAGATTCAGGCGGATTTTTTGGAGAATAATCCTGAATATGGGCTTTGCTACACAAGTGCAAAACAGTTTGTTCAAAAAAAAGGCAAATTCATAAGAACAAAAGTCGGCGATTATGTAAGCGATTTTGAAGATTTGCTTTTAAACGGAAACAGAGTTCCTACGCTGACAACAATGTTTAGAAAAAATATTCTGGACTGTTACTTAAAAGAAATATGCCCGAAAGACAAAGGCTGGCTAATGGGAGACTATCCAATGTGGCTTTATTTTGCACATGAGTCCAGGATAAAATTTATTGATAAAGCTACGAGTGTTTATAGAGTGCTGGAGAATTCGGCAAGTCATAGTGAGAATTTAGAAAAACAGTTGAAATTTGTCTCCTCTTATTATGATATTAGAGATTTTGTTGCTGGAAAATATAATTTAGATTTGTGCCGTCCTTCTAAAAACGAAATTCTTTTAAATTTGTGTCTTGAAGCACAAAATTACAGAGCCTGCCAGAATATTTGCGTAAAAAATTTGAGCCTTAAGTTTAAGAT
>CAVCIJ010000367.1:0-2689 GCA_963601995.1 bacterium
AAAATTGAAACAATCCAGTTTGTAAAACCACCGGAACACTTTGCATAATCTGGGCAGATTAAATTTTTAAAAAACGGATTTTCAGCATTTTCTGCAATTAAATTAGAAGCAAAAATAAAACGCATCATCGAAGGAACAGAATTTTTATCTTGATTTTCACTGCGAACAGCTTCTCCTTTAAATTTATCCCAGGCCAAAAAACGTTCCATGGCAACCGCCGAACAGTCAGTCACAAAAGTAGCACGGTCAGCCCACATAGAAGCCGCAATTTCCGTAGGAAAAACAAACACAGCATCCTGATTTTTTATGTTTTCCTGCAAAGTTTTTTCGATAATATTCTGCATTTTCCCCTCTACACGTTTTTCAAAAAATATAAACAATTATACTCTTTTTACAGCGACAAATACTGTCGGACTAAAAAACTTTTCTGCTATTTTGTAATTTAAATTATGATATAATCACTGAAGAAGGAAAAATTATGGCAAGAAAAGAATTTTGTGAAAAAGACGGCATTTTAATCACTTATACAGCAAACGATGTCTGTTTTGAAGATTGCAAAACAGCAGAAGCTATTCTTTTAAAAAATGACGGAACTATAATCCATTCAAATTTCGACGATAAAAAAAATGAATATTTCAAAAACTATCTAAATAAAATTTATCCGGCAATTATTTCTTTCCGAAGTCTTGATTCACTGGAGACTGCTTAATGCCACAATTTATCAAAACTGCAGGCTATAAAATATATTTCTGGTCCAATGAAGATGGCGAACCGGTTCACTTTCATGCAACAAAAGGAACTCCATCAAAAAATGATACAAAAATTTGGGTCTTATCAAACGGTTCGTTGAAAGTTGCTCATAACAAAGGTCATATTCCAGAAAAAGATTTGTTAAAAATTTTCTTTGCAATGCAGACCTACTATTTTGAATTTATAGACTATTGGAAATCTTTCTTTGCTGGAGAAGCAAAATTTTATGAATAAATTTAAAAAGGGGAAGTCTCCCCTTACGGCCGCACTTTCGTTGCGTCCTATCCCCTCTGCGGGGACACCCCGCAACGCCCCGTTCACTTTTAAGTAAAAGTATTCAGTTCTTTCTTTCAAAATTAGAATCCGTGTACAAATTTCAAAAATCGTACTAGAATACATTTCAAGAAATTAATGTTCTGCAGTAAATGCAGAGTCATAAAATCAATTCATGGGGTATCGTATGAAAAAATTCATGGACGAAAACTTCCTCCTCGACACAAAAACAGCGCAGGAGCTTTTCAAGGCTTGCAAAGATGAACCTCTTTGGGACTATCACTGCCATCTTATTCCTTCTCAGATTGCTGAAAATAAGAAATTCAAAAATCTTACAGAAATCTGGCTTGGCGGCGACCACTACAAATGGCGCCAGATGAGAACTTACGGCATTACAGAAGACTACATTACAGGCGACAAACCTGATTATGAAAAATTCCTTAAATGGGCAGAAACAATCGAGCATTTGATTGGAAACCCTCTCTACCACTGGACTCACCTTGAGCTTCAGCGCTATTTCGGCATTTACGAACCATTGACAGTTGAGTCAGCTCCACGCATCTGGGAAAAAGCAAACGCAATGCTCCAGACAGAAGAACTTTCTGTAAAAGGAATTTTTGAAAAATTCCACGTTTACGCTGTTGGAACAACAGACGATCCAATCGATTCTCTTGAATACCACAAGGCAATCGCAGCAGGAACAGCACCTATCGGCAAGATTGAAACAAAGGTTCGCCCTTCTTACCGCCCGGACAAAGCATTAAACATCAACCTTCCAACATACAAAGACTACATCGCAAAACTTTCAGAAGTTTCTGGAATCAACATCAAAACTTCTGACGATGTAATTGAAGCTCTTATCAAACGTCTCGACTACTTTATCGAAAACGGCTGCCGCGCTTCTGACCACGCTCTCGAGTATCCGCCATGCAAGGTTGACTCAGACGCAAATATCGACGCAGTTGTTGCACGCGCTCTTAACGGCGAAGTAATTTCCGAAGCAGAAGCAGAAGCTTACAAAACAAAGGTTCTCGTTGCTCTCGGACGCGCATACGCACAGAAGGGAATTGTTCAGCAGTGGCACATGAACGCAATCCGCGACAACAACAAGGCAATGTTCGCAAAACTCGGTCCGGACACAGGATTCGACGGTTCACACGACAAGCCAGTTGCACAGAACCTTGCAGGACTTCTTTCTTTGATTGAAGCTGCCGGCGGAACACCAAAAACAATTCTTTACACACTCAATCCAAAAGATTATTACCCGATCGGAACAATCATGGGCTGTTTCCAGGGCGACGGAATCAAAGGCAAAATTCAGCTTGGTTCAGGATGGTGGTTCTGCGATCACAAAGACGGAATGGAACAGCAGATTAAAGTTCTCGGAAACCTCGGCATGATTCCAGCATTTGTCGGAATGCTCACAGACTCACGCTCATTCCTTTCTTACTCACGCCACGAATACTTCAGAAGAATTCTCTGCAACGTAATCGGAACATGGGTAGAAAACGGCGAATATCCAGATGACATGAAAATGCTTACAAAAATCGTAAAAGACATTTCATTTGGAAACGCTCTTAACTACTTTGGAAAGTAAAAAATTAATACCTAACGTTTGTTAGTATAATATTGTTTTTTAGACCAGCCTTTTTGGGCTGGTTTTTTT
>CAVCIJ010000368.1:0-2679 GCA_963601995.1 bacterium
ATATTGTCGTTCGCCATTTCCGCCAAGACAGTAATTTTTAAAAATGAATCCTTCAAAGTTTGATGAATTCATATTCAATTCTTCAATCAAAGTTTTAGCATTTTGAATAGGACGATGATTTTCAATATAGTTTTTGTTCAAGACGAAACTGTAATATTCAATATCATTTGAAATGACTTTTTTTACTGAAGTTTTAAAAGTCCGCCCGACAATTCCTGTTCCCGCAAACAAATCACAAAAAGTTTTTTCAGAAAGATTATCGCCGCAAACTGATTTTATTGTTTTTGGAAGAAAATTTTGACAAAGTTTTAATTTTGAGCCGATATAGTTCATTTTTGTTAATACTCCACATTCTCAAAAAACAAGTCATTATTTTTGATTTCATATTCAATGTACTTAAGGGGAAGAACATTGTTTGATTTATTAAAATCACGAAAATCTTGTTTTAATTCGTCTGAAAGTTTTATGCCACTTTTACAAATTAAAACTGGTTGAATGTCACTTTCAGGTGAATTTGGAACATAATATTGTTTTATCCATTCGATATAACGAGTTAATTGTCTTGCATTGTCAGAAGAAGCAAAAACTGCTTTTAGTTCTATAGGCATTACAATTTTCTGGTTTTCATTTATTGTTTTTGAAATCATTACATCTATTCTTTGCATGCCAACACCACAAGAAACTTCATTGCCAATCCATTCAATATTGCCTTGTGTATTCAAAACTTCATCTAGCGAGTTATTTATTCCTTTTCCAACATTTTGAGTTATGTACATTTGCAAATGGGCTTCGAATGCTTGTTTTTTTGAAACTTTTGCGATCAGTCTTGGAAGAATGTTTATTTTTTCTATTCTACCGATATACTCATGGTACACCGCACTTCCTGTTATTTTATTTCCATCAAATGTATAATCTTCAGAATTTAAAATCTGATTTTTATTCTTGTTTCTGATAAGAGAAATTAGTCTTTTTGCCTCATAACTTGTTATCATCGTGTTTCCACGATTGCCTTTTAGCTTCCTGTAAATTAGAGCCCAAAGCATTTGGTAAGGCGAGCAGATGTCTTTTATTTCATCAAGAGCTTCCCATTCCGTTACACCTTTTTCATAAACTTGATAAGGTTTGATTTTTAATCTAAAAGTTAATGATTTTTCCAATTCTTTGTATAAAAATTGGTTTTCATCAAAATTATCAAGGAAAATTCCATCATTTGTAGCCTTAAAAACTCCGTAAAACATTCCTTCCCGTTTAGATGTTGCTTGCAGATAAAAAATAATATTATCATCTTTTCTTATACGGCAACCGGCTGCCATCATGCTGACAAGAGAATTTTCTCCAGCGTGTTTGCTTCCCGCATACAATTTTGTTTCTGATGAATTGTTGAAATCAATTTTTTTGTTTTTTGCACCAGTTCCTGCAAACATATATTCAAGGTGATATTTAAAAGTGTTGTCATCAACAATAAAAACATGTGTTGTCATTATTTCTCTCCAATATCTCCGTAAAGTTTTTTCATTATGAACTCAGTTGTATTTTCACTTGCTTCTTTGTAATTTTCTTTACAGATTCTTTTCTATATTCAACAGGATCATATTGATAGCATTCGACACAACCTAATTCTTCTGTGTAATTTTCATTACCTTTATAAAAAGAATAGGGATTCCCTAAAAGATTTTTTGCATCCCATCTTTTATCAGTTGCTTTGCAGTTTTTGCAGATTTGTCTTTTTGCATCATTTGCTGCTTTGCATAAAGGCTGAAAATCTTCCAATTTTTGAGTTGCCATATCTGAAACACGCATATCATTCTTTCTGCCGTCTTTGTGATCAATTTCAATCCTCATATTTACAGATGTACCATGAACTCCAAGCATTACACAATTTTTGTCTCTGTAAAAATTTTTAATGTCGCTACGAATATTTTGGCTAAAAGAGTCTTCTGTATTAAAGCCTGCTGTTCTAACTTTTTCTATCGCGCCATGCTTTGGAAATCGTTCAAGAATGAATTTTTTTGCCAGTGCTCCGTCATTTCTTCCCCATGACCAGCCGTTTTGAAACATTAAATCAGCATATTTTCCTACAAATTCCGTTTTAAAAACCCATCTGCTGACTCCGTTTTCGTCAGGATTTGCTAATTCTAAAAATAATTCAATTTGAGTCTGTTTTGCCATAATTAGAATTCCTTCTTAAAAACAAAAATATACTCATGTTTAAACAGATAATAATCACTCTGCATTGCCCTATAACGCCAGATTCCTTGTGAACCGATTTTTCCACGATTCCCTTCAATGTTTTTTACGATTATGCCTTTTAACTTTGTTTTAAAATTCTGTTTGATTGCATTCATCACGTAAAATCCAAGTGGAATGACCTCTGATTTTTTGTAAACGTCACCAATTACAACTGCAAAATATTTATTTTTTTCAAGAAATTGAAGCCCATTTTTCATCGCAAGTATAAACTTTTCAATAAACATATCTAAATCTGAAATTGCAGACAAGTCTTCTTTTTTATCAGTGAATTTTACAATATCCATATAAGGGGGATGAGCAATTAAAAAATCTACAGATTGTTTTTCGTTTTCGCACCACTTAAAACTTTGAGACATACACTCATTCATTTTCAGACCGTCGCAGACATCACAATTGTTAATAGCAAAATGAATATTCTGAGTATCCGTC
>CAVCIJ010000369.1:0-2631 GCA_963601995.1 bacterium
CACTTGGAATGGTCGTTGATGCGTCTTCCGTAATGCTTGACCAGATTTACCGTTATTATAAACTGCGAAATTCGCAAACCGGAGAAATGGTTTACACGGTGAATCAGGCAATTTACAAAGGCTGGGACGAAGTTGCTGCTTCAATTTTTGCAAGTGCAATGACAACAATCGTGTGTTTTGTTCCGATTGCAATGCTTTCCGGATTAATTGGAAAAATTCTTCATGCCGTTGCGCTCACAATCATCATAGCAATTTTTGCATCTTTTCTTGTTTCGCTGATTATTGTGCCGTATCTTTTAAAACTTCTTTTAAAACCTGAAGGTCCGACAGAACGACTGAAGCCGCGTAAGTTTGACGTCATTATGGACAATATTGAAGCCGGATATAGAAAACTTTTGAGTCTGGCGCTTAAAAATAAGGTTTTTGTAATTTTTACTTCAGTTTTCCTTTTGATTTTTTCTGGATTTATTGTTTTGAGGCTTGGCGTTGCGTTTATTCCGTCAACTGACTCTGGTGATTTTTATCTGGATATGCAGCTTCCGGTTGGGACGAGTGTTGAACAGACAAACGAAAAAATGAAAGTTGTGGAAAAACTGATTTATAAATATATTCCGGAAGTTGATAATGCGGTTTTTTACGTTGGAAAGAGCAATACAAAGGCAATCACTTCAACTTCTACGCCGGAAAGTGGTTATGCGCACATAATTTTAGTTCCAGTGGCAGAACGCAAGCGCGATATTCACGACATTATGCTTCAGATTCAGGGAATTGTAGCCGCAGTGATCCCTGACAGTAAAATCACAGTTGCAAACGGCGGTTTTGATAAACTTGTAAGTTACGTTTCCGGTGGTGGCGGTTACGGTTTGACTTTAGTTTCCGAAGACATGGACACTTTGTACAAAACTGCCAGTGATTTGCGTGATTTTCTAGCCACGGATCCTGATGTTGTTACTGCTAGTCTTGATACGGATTTTGATACAAGCACGATGATTATTGATATGAGCCAGGAATATTTGAGCAGTCTTGGAATTACAAGTTACGAAGCAGGAATTACAACTGCAATTTTATTCCGCGGAATGGATGCCGGACGTTACAAAAATGAACAGACAGGCGACCGTTACAATATTCATATTTCTTCAAATGTTGCTGATGATAATATTTCAAGCGATACAATTTCTAACGTTCACATTGTAACAAGCAAAGGACAGGATGTTTCGTTTGCAAATCTCTCTGACATAAAAGTGGAAAAATCAATTTCTCAGATTAACCATTCTGACCGTGCAAAGACAATCACAGTGAGTGCTTCGCTCGTAAGTGAAAACACTTCCGGAGTTTCCAGCCGCGTAAATCAGTATTTAAAGGAAAACCCGCTACCAAACGGAGTAAAAAGCAAGGCCGGCGGAATTATGGCGCTCATTGGCGATATGATTGGTCCGATGATTACAGCCATGGCGATTGCAGTTTTCTTAGTTTACATTGTGATGGCCCTTCAATTTGAAAAAATCAAACAGCCGCTTTTGATTATGATGTCAATTCCGTTTAGCGTAATCGGCGTTGTAGCAGGACTTTTGATTTTCGGTTCCACTTTGAATTTGCTCTCACTTTTGGGATTAGTTTCACTTTCCGGAATTGTAGTAAATAATGGAATTATTCTTGTTGATTATATAAATCAGTTGAGAAAGGAGCGTCGCCTTGAAATTGCAAAACAGCGCGGTTTCCAAGACAAAGACGGCGAATGGCACGTAGATCTAACCAGCGATGAAGAAGAAAAAATGCTCCAGAACAGCATAACCGACGGAGCGGCAAGTCGTATTCGCCCGATTTTTGTAACAACACTAACAACTCTGCTGGGCGACATTCCAATGGCCGTAAGCAAAGGCGAAGGCGCCGAAATTTACGCACCAATGGGGCAAGCCATAGTCGGCGGATTAATTACTTCAACCTTGATAACCCTGATAATCATCCCGGTTCTGTATTACATGACCGAAAGCAGAAAAAATAAAAAGGAAGCAAATAAAAAGGAAAAACTGATTGGCATAGAAAAAAATAACTGATGTGAAAGAACGTTTAAAATAATCCGCAAAAATACCGCGGATTATTTTAATGGAGCTTCTAAAAATTGCAATTTTTAGAGGCAACTCTGAAAACGCGATGTTTTAATTCGTGCTATATCAACGAATTAAAACTCGAAAGGTATCTCTGGAAAAGCATCGAGAATGATTTTTTAGAGATACCCTTAACTACAGTTTGCAGGCAAACTGTTTATATACGTGTGCGCAAAATGCGCACTAATTCAGTTCCTCAAAAACTGAAGTTTTTTTCGGTGCTGAATTTTAAGGAAGGGAGTCTGGGGGGGAGAGAAAAACACCGCTTGCGAAGAGGTAGGTAAAGCTAAAAAATTGCTGTCTTGCAATTTTTTTTAACGCTTTGCTATCAATCATCGAACCGCCTGCCGGCGCTTCTTCTCAGGTGTTCTCTCCCTCAGAAAAGGAGATATAAACATTATGGAAAAAAAATTAAAAAATCTTAACGAAGTTAAAACAAACTCTAACGTAGTTAGAAAAAACTCAAAAATACTGAAGCCCGCAGGTCTTTTAGTATTTTTAAGCCTTTTCACCTCCTGTTACAGCG
>CAVCIJ010000370.1:0-2574 GCA_963601995.1 bacterium
CGCGTTTATTGCATCCAAAAGCATTTTTTCGTCGCTTAATTTTGAAACAAATCCCTTTGCGCCCACTTCTGCGCTCATCGCCTGTTCAATGCAGGCTCCTGTGTCGTAACTGGTAAAAATTATGCTCGGAATACCTGCGACGGCCAGTGTTTTTACCGCTTCAAATCCGCCGAATTTTTCTTCTCCGCTTCCTTGAATCTGAAGGTCAACCACAGCGACTGTTATGTTTTCTTTGTCGGGTAATTTTTTTGATGGAAGTTCAATTAATGTCGCGATTTTTTTGACATCTGCCAGATTTTCTGCTTCTGCAGTAACTTTCCAGTCAGAATTTTCTGTAATGTATGAGGCAATTCCTTTTCGGAGCATTTTGTGATCGTCAACAAGAATCAGGTTTTTCATTAATTTTTGAGTTTAGCATAAAGAAAGAATTCTGTAACTGTATGAATATCATACAAAAATAATGAGTAACCTCACGACTTTTTACAAAGTGGAATAACTTCAAAAGGAAAGAAAGTAACCATAAAATAAGAACATCAAATATGAAAAAACATTGACAAAGAAAATGACACTCTCGTTCAGTTCAACGATAAATTTCTCTTTAACAATATTTTTTCGGTGAGAGTAGACCGTTTGCGTCTGTGGAAAAATCCATAAAGCGTGGGCGGTCTTTTTTGTGTCTACTAATTCATATTAGGTCTATTACTACTGCAATGTAAAGTTCTATATCATTGTGTAAAACAACCGTCCCTATACGATATTTTTGGAACCGCTCACTTAATATAACCATTCAAATTTCTTCCAGCAGCATTTTAAGTGTGGTTTTAGAAAGTTCGTCTTCCAGTGCTTTTTGTGCATTTGAAAGCGGATTTTCTAGAACTGATTTGATTTTTGAACCGACAGGGCATTTTGAATTTGGGTCTTTGTGAAAGTTAAAAACAATTCGTTCGTCGTCAGACTCTTCGCTGACGGCTTTGTAAATGTCTAAGAGTGTGATTTTTTCAGCAGGTTTTGTAAGAATTGAACCGCCTACCCCGGCCTTTGTTTCAACCAGATTTGCAGAGTGAAGTTTTCCTAAAATTTTTCTGATGATTACCGGATTTACGTTTGTGCTGGATGCAATAAAATCCGAAGTTACTTTGTATGCATCTTTAAAATATTCAATGCATAAAAGTGTGTGAACTGCAACTGTAAAATTAGTATTTAGCTTCATGTCGGTCTGTCCTTTCAAAAATAACTTTATCATACTTGTTGTAAAAAATAAATTGCAGCTTTTTTCTGATTTTTGGTTGATATTTATAAATTACAACATTATAGTAAGCATAGTTGTAATAAATAAATTACACCCAAAGCAGACTGATCACCTGCCTTTTATAAAAAGGAGCCCTTTAACTATTAAAACTTAGGAGAAATCTATGAATAAAACAGATTTTAAATCGGTTCAACTATCAAAAGGCGTTATGGAAGTTTACGACTTTGGAACGGTAAAGCTTCATGCTTATAAAACGAATGATCCTATTACAGATGAATGTTTCTTAATTGAAAAAAACGGTTCCTGCTTTTTACTTGAAAGTCCATGTTTTTATGACAACATTAAAGAACTGGAATCTTACATCAACGAAAAAAACTTGAACTTTGAAGGAAGTTTAATTGCTTACCATGGAGCCGGCGCAAGTTTTATGAAAGGCAGCAGAGTCTATTCAACAAAAAATGCTGATGTCTACAATCACAATGGCGGGGGAGCTTCTCTTGTAAAAAACTTTACAGATGCATTTGGTAAATTCTTTGATAATTCAATTTACACGACAACGGATTTTATTGAAGAAGGTGAATTTAGTCTTTGTGGCGTTCAGATGAAAATCACAAAAACACAGGAAGCCTTTGATATTGAAATTCCGGAAATCAATGCGGTTTACACACATATGCTGGGGCATGATGTTCATTCAATTGTGGCGGGGATTTCGCATGCAGAAGCACTAATTGAAGTTTTAAACGGCTATATTTCAAAAAAATAAATCTTGTGCTTACAAGTCATTACACTGTAGAAAATCTTGAAGATGTAAAGGCAAAAATTGAATATCTTAAAAGTTTAAAAAACATTGCTGTAAAAAGCACTGATGCTGCAGGCTTTAAAACTGCAGTTGCAGCAAAATACCCAGAGTATTCTGGTTTAAACTATCTTGATATGTCAGCTGTAATGTTCTTTAAAAAATAGTGGAGTAATGCGACACCGTCCCTCGGCAGGGATAGTAGTTATGCGACATCCTGTCGCGACACAAATTGCGTTGCAATTTGTGCGGGTCTACTATCTTTAGTGCCATCCATGGCACCAATTAACTTCTAATTCATAACCACGGATAGCCCGGTGACGTCTTTGCCGGCAGCCGCCCTGCCCTCCTCCAAAATTCAAAACTTTAGTTTTGCGCCAATCGTCAGCGTTGTGCCGTCTTCCATGCCGTAGTAGGATTTTTGGGTTTCGCCGTTTGTGCCGTTTTTAAAGTTCAGGTTGTTAAAAATGTTGCTTACGCGGGTGTAAAGCTCAAGTTTTTCTTCAAAAAAGAGTTTTGAAAGCGTTGC
>CAVCIJ010000371.1:0-2566 GCA_963601995.1 bacterium
TTGCAGGCCCAAGAGAAGTAAACGTAAAAGGCAAGGGCATAATGAACTCTTACCTGACAGAATAGAAAAAAAAGTAAAAAAGCGAATCCTGACTTGCTAAAACCGAAAGTTTAAGGCGGTCAGGATTTTTTTTGTCTTTGGGCGTGACGGCCGCAGGGCGAAATATGGCAATTCTGCTAAAAAACATTTATAGTAATTTTCATGCAAATCACTGCGCATCCTTTTGTAAAATGGGCGGGCGGAAAAACTCAGCTTCTGCCGGAAATAAGAAAACATTATCCACAGCAAATCAAAAAATACTGCGAGCCGTTTGTCGGTGGCGGGGCGGTTTTGTTTGACGTGCTTCAAAAATGCAGACCGGAAGAAGTTCTTATAAACGATGTGAATGCACAACTTATAAACACATATTCTCAAATCAAAAATAACTGCGTCACCCTGATTCAAGAACTTTCTGAACTCCAGCAAAAATACAGAAAAAATTCAGCAGAAGAAAATAAAAACTTTTTTCTTGAAAAACGTGCAAGATTTAATGAGCTAAAATTGAATTGTGCCGAATCAGAGAACGAAAATCTTGAAAAAGCCGCGCTCTTTATTTTTCTGAATAAAACCTGCTTTAACGGACTTTACCGCGTAAATAAAAAAGGCGAGTTCAACGTGCCGCACAACAATGCAAAAAATCCGCTGATTTGCGATGAAGAGAATCTAAAATTATGCTCAAGCCTTTTGAAAAATGTGCAGATGACAGTTGGCGATTATTCTTCCTGCCGAATTTTTATAGATGAACAGACTTTTGTTTATCTTGACCCGCCATATCGTCCGCTTACGCAAACAGCTGCGTTCACTTCGTATTCAGAAAATAATTTTGGCGATAAGGAACAGATTGAATTAGGAAAGTTTGTGGAAGAGATTTCAGAAAAAGGTGTTAAAATATTACTCAGTAATTCCGACCCGAAAAACACAAACGAAAACGACAATTTTTTTGATGATTTATATTCTGATTTTACGATTGAAAGAATTTCTGCCAGCAGGATGATAAATTCAAACGCAAAAAAACGAGGTGCAGTGAGTGAATTGCTGGTGAGTGGACTTTTTTAGAAAAAAAACTGATAAAAATAAAAATTATATTATATGGGAGGCATTTATGACATTTGATGTAAGAGGAAATAAAACAGAATCAAATAATCCTGTTTTTAATGAATTTGTTGATTTTATAAAAGTACAAGATTTTTGTGGATGGCAGTGCATGGGATTAAATGTAGAACTTGATCCTACAGTTTGTTTTACAGATGAATCTATTCTTGTCAGATGGACATATTTCGAAGAAGGATACAATGACAGAATAGTAATGAAAACAAAAGATCAGTTTTTACAGAATTTCAAAAAAGTTTCTTAAATTTTTATAAGGCTGGTGTGAAAATGTTTTTAACAGAAACGAAAGAAAATTTATTAACACTTTTTATGAATAATCTTGTTTCAACAAACAGAGGGTATAATTATTATGTAAACTGGTCAAATGTTGAAGGTTATGAAAGATTTGCGATTGAAATAAATGCTATAGATGTTTTAATAGGTTGTAAAAATGATGATGAATTTAAACAAAAATTTGTACTTTTATTAAAGAAACTTCCAACAACTATTTGTATTTTTCCATTACTATTTGGTTTATCAAAACAGGAAAGAGAAAAAGCGTTGAAGGGAAAATATAGTTTAAAAGTTGTTAGTGATGAAATTGGGAGCAAATCAAATTTGATTTATCAGTTTCAAGAATTAATTTCAAATTTATCAGAATCGCAAATAAATGACTATTACAATTTTTTTGTGAAACTTGGTTTAAAGAATCTTTATCAACAAAAAATTGAAAAAAGTACAAAAGATTATATTATCGGAGTACTTGTTGGAATGGATTCAAATGGAAGAAAAAATAGAGGTGGAAAAGCATTTGAGCTTGCGTGTCAACCTATTTTTGAAGAAAATTGCAAAAAACAAGGATTACTTTTACTTGTTCAAAAAAAGTTCATAGTTTTAAAAGATTTTGGATTTAATATTTCAGATGATATTGCAAATAGAAAAGCTGATTTTATTGTTTTAGATAAACAAAAAAAACTTGCAATGAATTTTGAAGTAAACTTTTATAATGGAACAGGTTCAAAACCAGAAGAAATAATAGATTCCTATATAAATCGACAAAACGATTTAAAAAAAATAGGAATTTATTTTTCATTGGTAACAGATGGTAATTGTTGGGCAAACGCTAAAAATCAACTGCAAAAAGGTTTTCGATATTTAGATTTTTTAACGAATTTTAATTTGTTGAAAAATGGAATGTTAGAAGAAATTTTAAAAAAAGTTTTTGCATAAATGCTCCAATCCTACTACAAATCAACGAACCGCGATTTTACTCTTTTGCAAGGTGACTGCGTTGAACTTTTAAATCAATTCGACTTTAACTTCGACATGATTTTTGCCGATCCTCCGTATTTTCTTTCTAACGGCGGAATCTCCGTTCAATCTGGAAAACAGGTGAGTGTAAACAAGGGCGACTGGGATAAATCTCAAGGTTTTGAAA
>CAVCIJ010000372.1:0-2344 GCA_963601995.1 bacterium
TTGATTTTTGCAAGCTCGCGTTTTGCTGACCAGCCGAGCTGTTTTTGCTCTTCGGCTTTTAGGCGCTGGAATTCTTCAATCAAATACAGTTTGAATGGAACACTAATTGCAGACCCAAATTCAAATGCTATATCTTTATGAGCATATGTTCCGCCGTAACGACCTTTTTTTACAATAATTCCGATAGCGTTCGTTTTTTCTATCCATTCGCTGCAACTTAATACAAAAGACGGTAAACCTGCATTCATTTTAAAGTGGTCAAATTCGACCACTTTAAAATCGGGATTATGAATCATTTCCCATGTTCCAAGGAATTCTATTGTATAACGATTTCTGAGCCAGTTTTTTATTACATCGGCAGACCTTGACTCATTTTCCTTTGCACCTGCCATATCTGTAAGACTAATATAGTCGCGTTCTTCAAAATTAATTACCGTGATTTCTGTATTTTGAACATTGATTTTTGCCATTAGTGTTTTCCTTTATTCCTATTCTACAAGCAACTTTTTGTCATCAATATTTTCAAGGACTTTCATCTGCTGAATGGCTATTTTGTTCAGTTTTTCAAGGCGTTCGCCCTGCGGAAGTTTGTCGTTTATAAAAACGGCGTTTAGGTTTTCCATGTTAGAAAGGCAGATTAATTGATTTATTGTTGCGTAGTCGCGGATATTGCCTTTTAAACCTGGATTTGCTTCTCGCCATTCGCGGGCGGTCATTCCAAAAAGCGCTACATTCAACATATCCGCCTCGTCTGCGTAGATAAAGGATTTTTGAGCGGGCGTAACTTCTGCAGGAATAAGATTCTGTTTGATTGCGTCCGTGTGGATGTGATAATTGATTTTTGCAAGCTCGCGTTTTGCTGACCAGCCGAGCTGTTTTTGCTCTTCGGATTTTAGGCGCTGGAATTCTTTTATAAAATAAAGTTCAAATTCAACAGAAATCCAACTGGCAAACTTAAAGGCAATATCTTTATGTGCATATGTTCCGCCGTAGCGACCACTTTTTACAATAATTCCTTTTGCATTGGTTGATTCTACCCATTTTGTAGGCGACATTGTAAAAGCGTTTAAGCCGGCTTCTTTTTTAAACCCCTCGAATTCGAGGGGGTTAAAATCGGGATTATATAATGTTTCCCAAATACCAAGATATTCTATAGTGTTTCTGTTCCTGAGCCAGTTTCCTATCACAGCATTCGGCTCATCAGATTTAAACTTTGCAACATCTGTAAGTGAAATAAAATCCGTTTCATTGAATTTTACAATTGAAATAGTCGTATCTTTTACATTGATTTTCTGCATATTTTCTCCTACTCCATGGGTTTTATCATTTTTTCGATAAAGGCTGCCTCTTCTTGGGACAGGGAGTATTTGGCGTAGAGCTGGCGGTCTATTTGGGGGATGTTGGCGGACCAGTCTATGTCGCTTTGGGCGGTGAAGTTTTGGAGCGGGACGTTTGCCCAAGTTGATTTTTTATTATCCTGCGTAATTTTTAATGTACCAAGTAATGTTCGGGCAAATTTTGTCTTTACATATTTTAAGCAGGCACTTGCTTCTTCTTCCGTTTTAAAATTACCAATACTTATAAAAGTTTGTGTATGCCCGATTAAGGGCTGCCCGATTAAGGGCGTCGATAGGACTTCGCCTATCGCGCCCGAACCATTTGATTTAGGAACAAATACTTTATAGTTGGCAAAATTTTCAGGTGGGAGTATATAATCTTTTCTCACAAATTTGTAAGCTCTTTTTGTACCATCAAGACCCAAAATTTGAATATAATCTTTTCCATCATTTGGCTTTTTATCTGTAAACAGTTCATTTAATTTTGCAAAGATATTTGTTGTAACATCATTATCATGACCTTCGCTTAATTTCTCTTTTGCCATAGGATTTTCTATATGCAATTTTGAAGAAAGTTTATAACTTTCTGGTGCATATACAAGTTGCGAAAATGTTTCAAATTTAGAATTTTTCACTTTATTTAATATTCCATATAATTCTGGATAATTTGTAAAAAATCCTATTTTTCCACATTTTATATTTTCGTTTCTCAAAAGAATTGCAATTCCACCTTTTATATCAGTTCTTGGAAAAATCTTTGAACTATCCTGTTCATAAAGAATAACTTTTAAATATTCATCATTAAGCATTTTTAGATTCCATTCTTTAGGTGTTTTTCCTGCATTAAATAAAAATCTAGCTGGAGAAATCAATGAAACAATTTTACTCAATTTAAAAGCTACATCATAGAAATATGGATAAATCGGATTATCACTTGTTGCTTGCATACTTTCCTGATACGGCGGATTCCCTACTATTGCGTCAAATGTCATATTTTCACTTCCTTG
>CAVCIJ010000373.1:0-2319 GCA_963601995.1 bacterium
CTACACAAGTGATATAGACACGGCGGGCGATTTTGTTTTAATCCCTTAAGTCAGGTCTATGTTTCTAATAAGAGTTGAAGCGCTCTAATAAGAGCGCTTCACAGGCTGAAACGTTTTAATCCCTTAAGTCAGGTCTATGTTTCTAATGTCAACATAGAAGTTGACCAAATGACAGTTAGGGACAGTTTTAATCCCTTAAGTCAGGTCTATGTTTCTAATTAAAAAAGCATTTATCAATGTTGCTTGCTAGCAACATTGATACGGTTTTAATCCCTTAAGTCAGGTCTATGTTTCTAATTCGCCCGCCTAAAGCAAGTGAATTGAAGCGCTCTAATAAAAGTTTTAATCCCTTAAGTCAGGTCTATGTTTCTAATACTACCCCATGTATTTCATTATTGCGCAAAAAGTTACGGAGTGCAATTCGCAATCCACTTTGCTTTTGCTGCGCATTTTGTCAGAAATTCTCCAAAATTCAACTTTTTTCTTCTCTTTTTTCATTCTAATTCCTTATTCAATAAAGAGTTATATATTTTTCGCAAACCAAGGTAGTTTTTTGAACTTTTAGCATTTTTTTTGGCTTTGCGAATTTTTCAAAGAACTTTGTACCTTTATGCTATCATTTTTTAGAACTTTATAGAATCATAAAATCTTCATCAAAATTGCTGTTCTGCTTTTTTGCATTTTTTCCAAAAGACTGTTTTTTCTGAAAATCGCGTTCACAGACTTCAAAAAACAGAACAAAATCTTCTTCTTCGTCCATAAGTTTTTGAATTCTCCCCTTTAGCTGATTAATAGATTCGTCATCCGCATAAGTTTCAAAAACTGACTTTTGAACACGAATTGCGTAACTTTCCATGCATTTAGAAATTTTTGCAAGCCGTTTTGTGTTTCTAATATCATAAACAATCAGAAAATGCTTTTCTTTCATTTTAGATTCCTCTGAACTAGAGATGCTGAAATAAATTCAGCATGACATTCACAAAATCTCAAAAGTCGAAGGAATAAAAATATTCCCTTGACCAAGACTAAAAGTTTTTGCAGCGCAGTCCTGGCAAAGCGGATAAATCAAAAGAGAATCTTCTTCCAAATCAAGAATGTTCAGAAGTGATTTTTTTAATTCTTCAATCTGCAGACTTTCCATTTCGCATTCAAAAAAGGAAAACTGAATTCTTATTCCAAAATTTTCCAGCGTTTTTGCAACATGTCTGAGTCGTTTTGGATTTGCAACATCGTAACTGACAAAATAAATCATTTAAAATAGTATGCCTTGTATTCCGTTTCTTCTTCGTTGATTACCCTTTTATAATGCTGAACCTGTCTGAAAATTATTGCCGTATAAGATAATTTTTGTCCGGTCGGCAAATATAAAATCTGAGAATTCATTTTTGCTTCAAATGCGCTTATAACTTTTTTAATTCCAGCCTTTGTTAAAAGAATTCCTGACTGATTCTGATCAGTTGAACTTTTATCGCTTTCATTATCTGCGCTATTTTGCAAATCCGGTTCTCCTTCCATCTGTTCACCCTGTTTTAACTGTTCAATCTGTTCAGTTTTTTCCAGCGGGAAATCTTCACTTTCTGCTGAAAATTCAACTTTTTCAAAATCTTCAGGCTTTAGAGTTCCAAGATTAAAAAGAGAACAGCAGACTGTATCGCACACTGGAGAACGAAATTCTTCCATAAGGTCAAACACAAGCGCAGTTTTTCCATAATTTACGGCATGGAGATTTCCACAGCAACTGTCCAATCCTGCAGCTTCCACCGCACTTTCTACTCGATACATTAAAAGCGTATATAAAAAACTCAAAACAGCATTTACGTTTGACTTTGGAGGATTTTTGCTTCGTGTTTTAAATTCCGCCCAAGCCGGCTGCAGATTAAATTTAAAAACTTCAAAATATTTTTTTGCCGCATTTCCTTCGTGGCCCCGTAAAGCTTCAATATTTCCACATTTTTGAGCGCTTCCTAAAGAACTTTTTACGGCACTGATTGTCTTGTTTACGATTCCTTCTTCTTTTGCATTTTTGCGTTTAATTCTCTGCATAAAAGAAATCTCGTTTTTAATTTTACCGACAACAATACTACGGGCAATTTCCAGCGATTTTTTAGGATTATCAAGAATGCGAAACTGTTTTTGGCGCAGGAAAATATTTTTTTTGTCACCAAAAGAAAGCCTGCCATTAAATTTTCCGTTTGAAGAAAGAAAAGTCGTAGGAATTTTATGTTTAGTTAAAAGCCTGAGCGCATCCGCACTAATCGAAATTCTTCCAATTAAAACAAGCTGTTCCGTTTTAAAGGGAAACAAAATTGTGCTCGTTCC
>CAVCIJ010000374.1:0-2280 GCA_963601995.1 bacterium
TTTATTTGAGCTGTAATTTCAATTGTAAGTTCCTTTTTTATGATTTTTCCAAAACCTGGAATGTAGTTAAAAATAAAAAGTTTTCCCCACGAAATATTAAAGAAACCGTTTTTATCCGTTAGATGTGGAAGAAGATTTTTGTCAGCACAACTTTTTCCTTCCATAAAGTTTAAGTGAACACTAACGTTTATGTTTTTATTCAGCTTGTGTTTAAGTTGTAGAAACTTTTGGGAAGCAACATTAAAATTTTCAAGATTCGGAATAATGCTTATGCTAGTAAGATAGCCTTGTTCCAAAAGTTTAAGAATATCGTTGTCTGAATTATTGCTTAAGGCATAGTCATCTGCGTGAATGTCGATTTTATTCAATTTTTTCTCCGATTATGTATTGAGGTCTGCTTTTTACTTCATCGTAAATCTGGGCAACATAAACTCCGATAATTCCAAGACTTATCATTACACCACCAAAGCCAATCAAAATAATGCAGATTGTTGTAGGAAAACCGCTTGCTGAATTTCCTGTAAAAAAAGAATAAATGGCATCAATTGCTACAATAAAACCTATTATAAAGAAAATTGCACCACAGAGCGTAACAATATGGAGAGGAGCATAACTAAAGCAGATAACATTGTTGATTGCATATTTAATGAGTGATTTTGTTGACCATTTTGAAGTCCCATTTGCTCTTTCCTGGACTTCATAGTAAACTGCTGTTTTCTTAAACCCTACCCAAAATGAAAGAGCTCTAAAGAATGTGTTCCGTTCTTTAAGTTTTGCAAGTTCGTTTAGGACTTTGCGGTCTAAAAGTTTATAGTCACTGGAGTTTTTCATATCCATCCCGACTGCTTTGCTTATCAGACCATAAAAGATTTTTGTAAAGATTGAATGTATAAATCCTTCTTTGCCACGATTACTTTTTATGCCTTCTATAACTTCAAAACCTTCAAGCCATTTTTCATACATTTCTTTTATTACAAAAGGAGGATGCTGAAGGTCAGCGTCAAGCAAGACTGCACAATCGCCTGTTACATTTCTGATTCCTGCAAAAAGGGCAGCTTCCTTTCCAAAGTTTCTTGAAAAAGAAATACATTTTACACGGCTATCTTTTTTATTTAATTCACGAATTTTTTCTACAGTCTTATCTTTTGAGCCATCATTAATGAAGAGAAGTTCAAAGCTTGTATTCTGTATCCCCCCCCCGTAAATAATTTAAGTATTGCATTGTAAAAAGGTTCGATGTTTGCTTCTTCGTTGTAACAAGGAACAATGAGAGAGATTTTATTCTGTTTTGATTCCACTTTTATCACCTACTGATATTTTTTGTATATTATCTTTTTTATTTTTAAAAATAAAAAAGAAGCTGAACGCAAAATTAAAAGCACTGACTAAAAGTTCATCAACGATTTTAGAAAATACTTCGTTTAATTTTAATATGTCTACAAAAAGGGACATAATCAAAACATCTGCAATGCCTGAAAATAGCCTTGAACCATAGAAATAAAGAATTTCACGAATAAAGTCCTTTTTATTGGAAGAAGAATTCTTAAAAACGTATTTTTTGTTTGTTACAAATGCAAACAAAACGCATAAAAACCATGCAAACACCGTTGCAACTTGCACAGAAAGTCTTATACAGCGCATTCCGTAATAAAGAATAACGTTAAGGGCAGTTGTAAGAATTCCCCAAAAAGTAAAAGAGATAATTTTTTTAAGAGTTCTGAATATTTTGACTTTTTCACGTATAATTTTATTCTAACGATTTTATTTACTTTGTGCATTAAAAATATCAAGATATTTTTTTGCGCAGTTTTCGGCTCTGTAAAGCTCTGAAAGCGTGCTGGAAATGTTTTCTAATTCTTCCTTTGACGGCGGATTTTTTATTTCTTCCAGTAAAACTTCCGCCATCTCTTTTTCGTCGTTAGCGTTGTTCACATATCGGCAAAGCCCCTGAGTCGCCTCAAAAAGGGAAGTCTCTTTTGTAGAAACAACCGGAATCTTGCAGATTGCGGCTTCTACCGGCGTTCTTCCGAATCCTTCAAAAAGGCTTGGAGTAACAAAGATTGCAGCGTTCTGCAAAAGATAATTTCGCTCCTCGTCTTCAACCCTGAACAAAAGCCGGACTTTTTTTTCAAGAGCGTTTTCTTTTATGAAAGATTCAAGTTCTCTCCAGACTTCTTCGTCTTTGTAGCCTCCGCAGAAAACAAGGCTCAAGTCTGTCTTGTCTTTTATAAGATTGTAGGCTTTCAGGAGTGTGAGGGAATTTTTCTTTTTGTTATATGC
>CAVCIJ010000375.1:0-2252 GCA_963601995.1 bacterium
AAATCTTAAAGTCAAAATCAGTGAAATTCTTCTTTTGTTCAATCAGGATTTGCGTCAGATTACCAAGAACTTCGGTGTCAATGTCATAAGCGGAAAGTTTTATTGAAGAATTGTTCCATTTTTCTTTTTGAAT
The DNA here is from genome assembly GCA_963601995.1 of bacterium. Taxonomy (GTDB): domain Bacteria; phylum Spirochaetota; class Spirochaetia; order Treponematales; family Treponemataceae; genus Treponema_D. The sequence continues at coordinate 134 of CAVCIJ010000375.1, forward strand.
CCTATTTAGAAGTGCGCAGGAAAGAATTCCAATTCCCGCGCCGGGGTCTAAAATATTCAAACCGTCATTTGTTGCAGGAAAAAGAGAAGCCATAAATTCCGCGATTGCATAAGGCGTAAAATACTGCCCAAAATCTTTTTTGTGGATTTCGGAAGTTTCAACCGCGTGAATTTTTCGTTCTGTCTCAATTTTTTCCGCAACTGCAAGCATGATTATTGTATAGCATAAAACTGCTGTTTTTTCTATTGGAAAATACATTTTGCAAAGCAGCTTTCTTGCGTTAGGGCATGGAAGCCCGAAGTTCTGGAGCGGAACGAAGTGCAGCGGAAGAATGAGCGTTAGTGAAGGCTGGAACGCCCCTCAAAAAACGCTACTTCCCTAGCCACTCGCTCACCTGTTTTTTTACACTTTCTGCGTTTTTCTGGGCAACGCTTCCGCGCAGAGCAAGAACGCTTTCTACATTTGCTTTTGGCTCGGCTCTTTTTATTTTGTTTTGAGTTCCGCTTGCGCCACTTCCTTCGTGGGTGCAGAACGGTTTTATAGTTTTTCCGCTTAAGTCAACGCTGTCTAAAAAAGTGTAAACGCACATTGGAGCGTCTCCCCACCAGATCGGGTAGCCTAAATAAACTGTGTCGTACTGTGCCATGTCAGGGATTGCAGATGAAAGGGCAGGGCGTTCGTTTGCGCGGATTTCCTTTTGCGCTTCTTCGGTTGTTTCCTTGTAGCCTTCCGGGTAATTTTTTACGGTTTTAAGCTCAAAAATATCTGAGCCTGTCTGCGCCGCAATTTCTTTTGCAACTTTTGCAGTGTTGCCTTCTTTGATTACGCCCACGCCGTACTGTTCGCCGGTTTTAGAAAAATAAACTACGATTGACTTTGCATTTGCAAAACCTGCCATAATCAAAACTCCTAAAATTAAAATTGATTTTTTCATAAATTATTCTCCTGTTAAGGTTTCGCGTTAGGGCTTTCTGCGTATCAGTCTGGCGACTGCTACGCTGCGAGTTTTCTTAGCGAATGTTTCCTGTTTTCTTTACCCTGTACTTCAAAAGCACCGTGTCTTTTTCTTGTTCTTCCACTGACAAAAGTTCCAGCTTCACAGGATTTTTTTCCTGCCCGCGTCCGTCAAAACTTGCAGCCCAGCCTTCGCGGCCGTCGATTCCCGGTCCGAACATCATTTCAACTTCGTCAATTAAACCTGCGTCCAAGAATGAACCGTTTATGTGTCCGCCGCCGGTAATCACCGCTTTTTTTACGCCGAATTCTTTTTCCAGAACGGCGACAGTCTTTTTCAGGTCGATTTTTTCTGTTCCACAGGCAATGTAAGAAATTTCTTTTTCTTTTAAATATTCAAGATATTCTGTGCTTGCTTTTTCACTTGTAACCACAATCAAAGGTTTTCCGTCAACGCGGTTCTGGTTCCAAAGCAAAGCACCTTTTGTGTCCATGCAAACCTGATAGCCGGCCGATTCCTGCGCCTTGTAGAATGTTTCGCCGCATTCGCTGTAGTTTTTTGCCTTAAAAATGCCGTTTGCAGCGTAGTGCATTGCGTTTGTTGTTTTTCCGTTAATCTGCGTAAAGTCGCCAAAAGAAGCAAGGTGCTCGTAATAAGGTTTTGCCTCCGGGTCGATTTTTTCGGTCATAGCACAGTCAATTCTGCCGTCAAGACTTGCGTACATAAAACAAATAATTTTCATTTTTATTCTCCTGTTTAGACTCTAATTTTTTTTTATTTGGGCGTTCCCCGACATCCTGTCGTGCAAGAAGCTGCGCTTCTTGGAAGTTTTTTTCCCCGATTCCGCCATCCGTGGCGGAAATCAGCTTTATGCAAAATATTCAATTCCGGCGAAAAATGTGTCGGGTCGGCTGTTCGCGAGTTTGCTAAGCAAACTCGTACGAGAATGGCTATGCCATTCTCGCCTCTTCTCTATCCGCTCTAAGTTCCTCGGCACGTAAATAGCGTGCCTGCGGTCTTCTCAGGACTTTTGTTGAAACAAAAGCCCTTCGGTGCTCCATAGCCTAACGCTTTTTTACTTTACTTCTACTAATCTGTAATTCCTTGTTCCGCCGCCGAGTTTTTCCAGTTCTTCGACCATGCCGGTGCGGTGTTCTTTTTTCC
>CAVCIJ010000376.1:0-2225 GCA_963601995.1 bacterium
TTCTTCCTGAGTGTTCTGGTCATTTTTTGCGCTGGACGGTGATTTTGTGCCGTTTACAAGATATTGTACGCTTACGCCAAGCACGTCTGCGATTTTTAAGGCGGTGTCGGCGGCCGGGCAGGATTGCAGTTTTATTCCCTTGTATTCCAATTCTTCAACAACACGATTCCAAAATTCACTCATGTTTTTGATTTTGTAAGAAATTACTGACTTTTTCGCTTAAAATTCAGCAATTACTGAACAAATATGTTATACTCAGAAATTACTGAATTATTAATTTCAACTATGTAATTATTTATTTTTATCATTGGGGATTTACGGAATGGGAACAAACGCCGCTTTGAGAAAAGCCGACAAAGCAAAAAACGATGAATTTTACACGCAATTAAGCGACATTGAAAAAGAACTTTCTCATTACAAAGAGCACTTTAAGGGCAAAACAATTTTGTGCAACTGCGACGATCCGCGGGTTTCTAACTTTTTTAAGTATTTTGCCTTGAAGTTTGATGAACTTGGCTTAAAAAAGATAATTTCAACCTGCTACAAAAATCAGGATGTGGATTTATTTACTCAGAACGATTGCGAAAAGGCAGTTTACATTGAATATACCGGCAACCCGAACGACCCTACAAACACGGACTTTTCTACGATTGAAGTAAAAGAGCTAAAAGGCGACGGCGACTTTAGAAGCGCGGAATGTATTGAACTTTTAAAACAGGCGGATATTGTAGTTACAAACCCGCCGTTCAGTCTGTTCCGGGAATACGTGGCGCAGCTGATTGAATACGGCAGGAAATTTATTATCGTGGGAAATCAGAATGCAATTTCGTATAAAGAAATATTTTCACTGATAAAACAAGATAAAATCTGGTTGGGATATGGATTCTCTGGAGGAAATGCATATTTTGGATTACCAAAAACTGTAGAAATGAACTATGCAAAAGGTGTTTTCAATCCTGAAACAGGACTCGTAAAATTTAGAAATTGCTGCTGGTTCACAAACCTTGATATTGCAAAACGCCATGAAGATTTAATTCTTTACAAAACTTATTCGCCGGAAGAATATCCGAATTATGAAAATTATGACGCAATCAATGTTGATAAAACTTCTGACATTCCGCTTGATTATGACGGAGTTATTGGCGTTCCTATTACATTTTTAGACAAGTACAGTCCGGAACAGTTTGAAATTATAGGACTTGGAATTGTTGGAAGTTGCGATTTTACAAATGAAAGGGAAATGGAAATTCTTGATAAAAACGGTTGCCCAACAGGAAAGTTTACGGTAAATGCAAAGGGAACTCTTTACAGAAAACATTTACCAACTGATAAAAAGCCAGCGGCTTTTAAAGACAAAAAAACTGGAGAACTTTATCAGAGTATTTACGCAAGAATTTTAATCCGGCGTAAATCATAAAAATAAAGCCCCCCTGCGAGCCTGCATGGGCTAGGGCCTGGAGGGGCGCCGAAGGCGTTCCGTAGTGATAACGGAGGAATGGAGCGATAGCGTAACCCCGCAAAGCCCGACCGACGCTTGCGGCGGTAGCCCCCAGAAAAAAAAATCAGGAGAAAATATGAAAATCACTTTGCATACAATTAAAATTCGCGAACTTGTGGACAGTTATGCGGACAATGACGAGGCTGGAGTTGTTGGTTTTGGCGGAAAACTGGATATTCGTCCGCCATATCAGCGTGAATTTGTTTATTCAGATGCCCAGCAGCAGGCGGTTATGGACACTGTAACAAAAGGATTTCCGCTGAATACGATGTACTGGGTTTGCCGAAGCGACGGGCGTTTTGAAGTTTTAGACGGTCAGCAGCGCACAATTTCTATCTGCCGTTATGTGAATGGCGATTATTCCCACAATCTGCGTTATTTTTCTAATTTGCAGGAAGACGAAAAAGAGGCGATTTTAAATTATGAGCTTCAGGTTTATTTTTGCGAAGGAACAGAAAGCGAAAAACTTGAATGGTTCAAGACTATAAACATTGCCGGCGAAAAATTAACGGCGCAGGAAATCCGCAACGCAGTTTATGCCGGAACGTGGACGGCGGAAGCAAAAAAGATTTTTAGCAAGTCGAACTGCGCGGCAAAACTTTTAAGCGACAAATATGCGAACGCAAACCCAATCCGGCAGGAACTTTTAGAAAAAGCGCTTGGGTGGTTTGCTGGAAAAGATGAAAAACTGATTTGCAGTTATATGGGGGCTCATCAGCACGACAAA
>CAVCIJ010000377.1:0-2203 GCA_963601995.1 bacterium
GCCTCTTATGTTTACACAAAATATTCTAACGGCGCAAGCGATTCCAGGGAATCAAGCCAGGCTGACTGGAAAATGGCTAACTGTCACGATCCAAAGCTTTTTCAAGATGATGACGGAACTTATTACGTTTATGCAACAGACGCTTCCTGCGGAAATATTGGAAAGGTTGGGCTTCATATCCGCTATTCAACTGACTTAGTAAACTGGACGGGCGTAACGACTTCTGCTATTCAGGGATTTTGGGACGAAGATTTTTTGGCGTGGGAAGGTTTTGCTGCTTCTTCTAGCGAGACCATTCATAATAATTCAAGTTATACAACTTACACCTGGGCGCCAACGGTTATAAAGCAAAATGATTTGTATTATATGTACCACGGTGTAAATGCTGCAAATCTTACTAGCGGCAAGGCTTCTTCTTGTATTGTGCTTGCTATTGCTTCAAGTGCAAAGGGACCGTTTTATCCGGCAAAGGAAATTTCAAACTTTGATAAAAGTACTGAAACCCGCTCTAATTACATTGCAAAAGCCAGTGATATAGAAAGCATTAAGTCTAAATTAGAGGAGCTTGGCGTAACTTACAGTCAGAGTTTCCTTGTTCGCTATGTTTCTGGTGCATCTAGTGCAAGTTCTAGTGCAAGTTTGGATGGTACAAGTTTAACTGCCGCAGAATATAAAAAAAGCGATAATGTCAGATTTGGCTGTATTGACCCTGAATTTGTGTTTGATATAGCGGATGGAAGCTTAAAAACTTTTACTATTGGTTCAAATGAATGTTATGCAATGATTTACGGTTCGTGGCTGAGCGGAATTGCTCTTATTTACGTGGATGCAGTTTCTTTAAAACCGATTTATAAAGATTATTCTGGTAATTCAATATCATCCATTACAGTTGATGGTACGGAATACACCGAAGGAACTGAACTTGAATGTTCTCTTGACCAGGCAAATTATGAATATTACGGCGAAGCATATAAAGGAAACTACGGCTGTTTGGGAGTAAGAATTGCCGGCGGTTACGGAGCAGGCTATGAAGGTGCTCAGCTTTTTTATAATTCAAATACAAATTATTACTATTTGATTACTTCCTGCGGCGGACTTGACTATGAATATCGCTGCACTTTGAGTAGAAGTGAAGATATTGACGGACCTTATTTAGATGCCGGCGGCCAGGAAATGGTTTTAACAAATACTTCAACTGATGAAAATTACTATGGAAATTATCATGCAATCGGTTCAAAAATAATTGGAAGCCATGCTTTAAGCAGTGAATATTCGTTTAGAAGTCAGGGCGGACTTAGTGTTTTGCGGGCACAAAATGGAAAAATTATTTTTGCCTGCCATTCGCGCACTAACTTCCAGGAAGGATATTATTTTTATCTTCAGTGCCATCAGATGTTCTTTAATGAAGACGGCTGGCCGGTTTTAAATCAGAATGAGTATTATTCTGACTATACAGACATTACTGATGACGGAACAGAAAGTCTTTGCGCCATTAGTGCAGGCGACATTGTAGGAACCTACAACAGCATTCTTACAGTACGCGGAACAGAGACTGACTCTGTATCTAATCTTGGAATTTATGGTGCGTCCAGCGTAACAAGCACTGTGAATAAACTTGATGCAGTTCCTACAAAGAGCAAAAAAATGTCGCTGAATAGTGACGGTTCTATTGGCGGAACTTACGGCGGTTCGTGGACTTTGGCAGACGACGGTTATTCAGTTACAATAAATCTTGAAAATTCAAGCGGAGATTCCTTAGGTTCATTTAAAGGCGTGATTTTTCATGCAGTTGACTGGGCAAAAAAAGGTTCATCGTCTAAAAGCCGCCGTACAATTTCTTTTACAACTTTGAACTATGATTCTACTGGCGAAAGCACAAATGCCGGAGAATTTTTGTGGGGAAACAGAACTTCTTCAACTGAAATAACAACGGTTAGTGATTAGATTGATGAAATTTGTCATCCCGAATTTAGTTCGGAATCTGTTGGATAAGAAAACATTTTGTTTGGGGACAGATCCCGAAACAAGTTTGGGATGACGGGGCGCGGTCTTTTTTATAAGAATTTATTTTTCTTAACGCCTAAAGTATAACTAGGAAAACTTAGCCCGCTATGGAGGCTCGAAGTTGTGCAACCTTCAAGGTTGCACAATGAGCGAACAGCGAAGGCCGGAACAGCGGCTTCCTAAAAAAAATTCGCTGAGC
>CAVCIJ010000378.1:0-2196 GCA_963601995.1 bacterium
TTGCTGTTGATTTTTCTTAATTTTTTCAAGATTGAAGTTTTTTTTTGTTACAAGAAATTTTTTTTGTTAAGATAAAATCTTCGACATCACTCGCGCGTATTGGTTACTAATGAAATTTATTCTTGTAAAGAAAAAATTCTCTCTTAACAAAAAATTTCCCTGGTTTACAAAAAAAATCCTCCTGTGTAACAAAAAAAAATCTTCTAATAAAAAATTTTCAAATACCGATTATGAATTAGAAGATTTCTGATTTTTTTTTGTGGAGAAAATATGAAAAAGAAAATTTTTACATTTGTTCTTTTATTCCTCGCTGCCTCAAGTGTGAATGCTCTTTCGCTTTCATTTCAGGTTTTGCAGAGCGGACAAAAAAATTCTGATGTGCAGGAATCTTCATATTTAATAGAAGACGGACTTTTTGATTATTTCTTTGGACAGGGAATAATCGCTTCAAATTCTCCGGCGGCAGTTTTTGAAAGCAAAGAAATTCTTAATTCTTTTTACAGAAAGTCTCTTGCAGAAGCCCGCGCCGGCGGAAGTGATTATTTTGTTTTGATTGAAATTTTTTATGATTTAGATGCGGGTTCAAATCCGCAGGCTGCACTTTCTTCGAATCTTGAAAAAATTTCCTGGAAAATAACGAAATGCAATTCTGACGAAATTATTGCACAAAATGAATTTAATCCTTCTAAAAATTTACTGCGCGATGAAAAAGGAATTTATTCTTTGTCACAGGAAATTGCGGGTGAAATTTTTAATGAACTTCTAAAATAGCGGGTGAGGAAATATATGAAGAAAATTTTAGCTGCGTTTTTAATTTTACTCACAGAATTTTGTGTTTTTGCTTACGGCGAAGAAAATATTTCGGGAAGTCTTTTAGTTGCAAAAGACGGCGAACTTCCTGCAGGATTTTTTTCTAAGGCTTCAGGATATCTTCCGGGCGACACAATAAAACTTACAAATCCAAGTACTGGCGAACTTATTTCTGTGCTGAATCTTGGAAGTCCAAAAAATACAGATGCTTCGGTAATTCTTATCTCAAAAGAAGCTGCTCAAAAACTTGGGCTCGTCGAAGGCACTTCAATGAATGTGAGCTTTAATTCACGCTCTGATTCTCCTGATGAAAGTTTTTCTGGAAATGCTGTCCTTTCAAAAAAATCTGTAGAACAAAATAAACTTGCAGATTCTGAAAATAATCAGATTCAAAAAACAGCATATAATTATACTGAGCAGAGTTCTGAAGAATACGAAGATGCACTTGAAACTTCAGAGAATTTTGAAGATGAACTTAAGTCTATTGGAACAGTTTCGCCGGCCGAAGAAACTGAGCAAAATGAAAATTCAAGAGCAGAGAATTTTTATGATGAAAGTTTAAAATCTGCGGATTTAGAAGATTCTGAAACTGAAGAAAATAATCACACTGAAATTGCAGAAAACGAAAATGAGCAAAAAAAATCTGAAAACTCTCAGACAGAAATTCCTGATGAAAAAATTGACGAAACTCAGTACGAAGCTTTTGAAGATGACTTTGTTCCTGCCGAAGATAATTTTGCCTCTGATGAAAATCAAAAAAATCTAGAAAATCAGCAAAAGAATTCTGAAAGCCCGCAGGCAGAAATTCCTGGTGAAAAAATTGATGAAACTCAGTACGAGCCTTTTGAGGACGATTTTAGTCCAATTGAAGATGAAAATAGTGATGACGAACTTGAAGCTGATTTAACTGAAGGCGAGACTGAACTTGAAGCTATAAATCCAGATGAATTTATACCGCTCGAAAATAAAAAAACTGCTTCAGATGAAGAAACTGAACTTGAAGATGATTTAACAGCCGAAGAAGTAATTCCTGAAGAATCAGAAGCTGCAGATGAAAAAATTGAAATAGAAAGTTTTGAAGATGATTTTGAACCTTTCGAAGATTATTCTGAACTTGAAAATGATTTGCCAGCCGAAGAAGTTGCTCAAAACGAAAACATCGCAGACGAAGAAAGCGAACTCGAAGATGATTTAACTGTTGAAGAAGTAATTCCTGAAGAATCAGAAGCGGCAGATGAAAAAATTGAACTGGAAGGTTTTGAAGATGACTTTGAACCTTTTGAAGATTATTCTGAACTCGAAAATGACTTGCCAGGCGAAGAAGTTATTTCAAACGAAAACATCGCAGACGAAGAAAGCGAACTCGAAGATGATTTAACTGTTGAA
>CAVCIJ010000379.1:0-2155 GCA_963601995.1 bacterium
ATGCACTTGTTGTAGCATCTGCCAGAGCCCAGCCCTGAGCATCGTTATTTGCAGTTTGAACAGGCCATTCACTTTCATCAAGAAGATTTCCCGAAGAATCGTGTGTATTTTCGTAGTAATTTGTTATAAGCCCGGAGTCTACAAATTCAACACGTTCAGTATTGAACAAAAATCCTGGTCTAATATTAACGCCGCCCTTACCGCCAAAATCGCCTTCTTTTGGATCGATGCAGCGGAACTCATATTTCGGACCGCCGTTATCACTAATTCTTTCAATTAAAGTACTGAAATTTCTAACTGCGGTTACAACACCGTCTTTTTCTGCATAGGCACAGTCTTCATTTTCATAAATCTGACCAGTATCCTTGTCATCTCCCATTTCTATAACACAAAGCACATCAGGATAAAGAAGATTATTTTTAATAATAAGAGCCCAGTCTCCAACCTTGTCATAAGTTGAACCTTGTGCCTCGTAATTTTCTATATTAAATGCAGCTACTCTAAGACTCTTCCAGTCAGTTTGCAAAACGCCCTTACTCGTGCTAGACAAATCTTTCCATGCCGGAGTAAAAACGCTTGATGCGTTGAATGAAGAAGCACTTGTTCCTGTTCTCCATTTTGCAATTTCATCGCTGTTTGAACTTGACTGATTTGTCATATAAGACGAAACATTGCTTTTACTTACAGTTGTAAACGCTTCAGAACCAAGATTCATATACCAGGAATTTGTATTCGTAAACTTCCAGCCCTGATTTGGAACAGTTTCGCCCTTGTAATTCGTAATTGTATTTTCTGTAGAATTTGTGTAGTAAGGCGTTAGATTTGTTAAAGACTCGCTTGAAGTCAAATAATATTTTGATTTTGTATTTAAAGGATGTGCCATATAAACGCCGTCACAGGTGTAATCAAGAACACCGCGGAAAATCTTAGCACCAGTTGAATCAAGCAAAGTATCGCCAATCTGTGCAAGCGAAGCACTGTAAGTTTTCCAGTCTGCCGGAGCATAATCCACAAACAAAAGTTCCTCATTGTAATCCTGGCAGCCTGTATTTTCGTTCTTCTGAATTACATTGCCCATCCAGTCTTCATTGAATGTACGGAAATAATTTCCGTCTTCATCTTTTGCTCCGTCAGCAAGAATTCCTGTAAGATTATAGTAAGTTCCGCCAACAACCTGAGGTTCTTCAATTACAACCACCATGCCTTCCATAGATTCAAGAACTTTAATCGCCTCTTCCATCGGAGAAGAAGAATTAAGATCATAAGGCATTACGCGGGATTCAGCCTCGTAAATTACGCCGTCATATTCGTAAGAATTATCGCTTTTGTAACTTTGAGCCTTACTTTCGCTGTAAGTGATTAAAACGCCCATTGGATAAGGAGAAGTTAAGTTTACGCCGTTTTTCGTTAAATGACTTGCAGAATCAGCCTTTATTTCGGTACGCGTTAAATTTCCTGCCGAAGAATTGAATCTGTCAAGCAAGCGGCACTCCTGCACAACGCCAGTTACCGTTACAATATCGCCGGCCTGCAAATCTGAAGGAACACTATCAATCCACTGCGAAGAAGTATATTCATCATTATGAGTATTTACAAAAATTCCGTTTGATTTTGAACCAGAAAAATCCCTGTCGCAGGGAAGTGCTTCTATATAAAAACCGTCAGAACCTACATACTGGGCAATATCACTTCCATCAGCATCCGAATTAGTATAATACCAGTGCGGAGCCTGATTTTGAATCATTGTAACAACGCCGGTAAGCGTAACCGTAAGCCCCTTTAGAGGACTTTCTGCAAGTTCACCCTGAACATATGGAATTGTTATGGAATCAGCATCCACACAAACAAAATTCACATCATTTACAGTTCCATTTTTTGCACATTGACCTATGTTTACAATAGAACCGTTTACATCTCCGCTCAAATTTTCAAAACTCGGAACACAAAGCTTTCCGTCAATAGTACATTGAATGTCTGCTGAAGTTCTTGAGACGCCTGTAATCAGATAAGAGCCGTCCGAGTCTGACACAGTGCTAAGAGATGTTTCTGAAACACTTATTTGCGCACCTTTTACCGCCATTCCATCTTCGTCAACAATTTTTCCGGCTATCGAATATTTGCCGTACTTAGAACTGCCGCCTAAAAAGGAACATGC
>CAVCIJ010000380.1:0-2076 GCA_963601995.1 bacterium
TCGTGGAATTGAACAGATGGAAATTTTAACTTATAGGATCATTTCGGCTAAATTTATTTATACAGGATTGATTTTTCTTTTTATAAAAGATGAAAGTGATTATCTTATTGTTCCTATTGCAACAGTTGGCTCTAATATTTTCGCCGTGATTTTGACTTGGACAGAAATCATCAGAAAAAAGATAATTTTATTTTCTAGAGCTTCTTTTAAACAGACTTTAAAGTATTTTAAAGACTCATCGCTATTCTTTCTGTCAAGAATAGCGGCAACTTTTTACTCGTCATTGAACACTGTTATTTTAGGATTTAAATTTTCATCTTCGCACGTTGGACAATACGGAGTCGCAAACACTCTTACAAATACGTGCAGAAGTTTGATGAGTCCTATTTCTGACAGCATTTATCCCTACATGATAAAACAGAAGAATTTCAGGCTTGTAAAAAAATTAATTCTTATTCTCGAGCCGCTAATCCTTGTTTGCTGTGCAGTTCTATGGATTATCGCTGATCCTGTTGTAAGGTTTATATGCGGACAAGGTTACGAAAATGCTATTCCTATGCTTCGTGCTATGATTCCAATTATTGCAATAACACTTCCTGCCTATCTTTTTGGCTATCCAGTTCTTGGTGCATTGAATCAGACTAAATGGGCAAATTTGAGTGTTGTAATTTCCGCTTCATTTCATATCGTTGGACTTGTGATTTTGTTCATGTTAAAAAAAATTGGCTTTATTCAGATTATTGTGCTTACTTGCATTACGCAGTTTATTGAACTTGGAATTAGAATCTGTGTAGTTTTAAGAGAATTGAAGTTTAGGAGAGAATTAAATGAAAATTAAAAACATTTTGCTAAGTGTAAAAGACGGCTCATTTTTAAGAAAGTCTTATTTTCATTTTTTTATAAAAACATATCCGCTCTATGCCTGTTTTTTGAGGAATAAAAAAGTCAGAAAAAATAAGATTGTGTTCTGTAACTATTACGGAAGAGGCTATGGCGACAATGCAAAATACATAGCTGAATATATTCTAAAACACAACCTTGATTTTGATCTTTTATGGCTTATTGATGAAAATAAATGCAGAAGCGGAGATTCTCTTCCTCTAAAAATTCGGAAAGTGAAATATGCGTCATTCAATTCTGTCAAAGAACTTTCTACTGCAGGAATCTGGATTGACAACTGCAGAAAGGAATATTTTCCCTCAAAAAAAACTGGGCAGATTTACATTCAGACATGGCACGGAACTTTCATAACAAAAAAGATAGAGGCTGATGCGGATTTGCCAGAGGCATATATAAAAATGGCAAAGAGAGACTCGTCTGCAATTGATGTTCTTTTAAGCAGCGGAAAAAAACGCACAGAACAATTTAAGAGGTGCTTTTGGTACAGCGGCGAAATTGCAGAAACGGGTTCTCCCCGCGATGACATTCTGTTTAACAATAATGCAAAATCTGAGATAAAGAAAAAGATTTGCAACTTTTATGATTTCGATATTGAAAAACATATTCTGCTTTATGTTCCTACTTTTAGAAACTCCTATTCTCTTGAGCCATATTCTGTTGATTATGAAATGCTTCTTGCTGCACTAAAAAAACGGTTTGGCAGTGAATGGCAGGTAATCACAAGGCTTCATCCTGGTATGATTTCTTTTACTGACAAGTTGAATCTTCCAGAGTTTGTAATAAATGCAACTTTGTACAACGATATGCAGGAGCTTCTTTGTGCTAGTGATGCAGTTCTTACAGATTACAGTTCTATGGGCGACTATTCAATTTATTTGAAGCCACTTTTTATGTTCTGCACTGACATTGATGATTACCAAAAAGAGAGAGGGCTTCAAGAGAATTTAGATTCTCTTCCTTTTCCAATCGCAAGAAATAATCAGGAACTTTACGAGAATATTCTGAATTTTGATAAGTTGAAATATGAAGAGAAACTATCTGCATATTATAAAGCTGAAGGATTATGTGAAAACGGCAATGCATGCGAAAAAGTAATGCAGTTATTCAACAAAGGAGGGACTCGCTGAAAAGATAAATTGATTTTAGAGTAAAATTGTGGTAAATTTAGACTGAGTT
>CAVCIJ010000381.1:0-2040 GCA_963601995.1 bacterium
GAATGATGAAGAAAACGAACAGGTTCGTACTGTAGTTGCAAAGGCATTCAACGACAGGGATAATCCGTGCAAAATCTTAATCGGAAGCGATGCAATCAAGGAAGGAATCAACCTGAACGGAAATTCAATCGCAATGTATAACTGTATGCTTGGCTGGAATCCTTCGGATGCAATTCAGGCAGAAGGTCGTGTATGGCGGCAAGGAAACAGGCAGGGAGATGTGAATATTGTCTATCCACTCATTTACAATTCCGTAGATTCCTTGATTTACCAAAAATACGATGAGAAGAAAAGCCGCATTGATGCCCTTTGGGAAAAATCAGACGGTGAAGATAAGAAAATTGACCTTGCGGAAATCAATCCTGCGGACTTAAAATTTGACTTAATCAAAGACCCGGTAAAGCGTGCAAAACTTGAACTTGGGGGCGAAAAGGAAAAGGTAAGGCAGGAAATCTTAAACATAAGGAATTCTGTCTTGAACTTTGAAGGCTATGTGAAGAAACTTGAAGCATTGACAGAAACTCTCCAAAGCCGTAAGGAACAGAAAGCCGACTACATTACAAACTATAGGAATGCTCTTTTTGAAGGCAAGGAAACACGCACGGAAGAGGAACAAAAAAAGGGAATTGAGCGCTATGATGCTTCCATCTTTAAAGCTGAAAATTCCATAAAGACAATGCAAAAAAAGATAGACGGTGAACTCAACAAAAACGGCAGGATTTACACAAAGGAAACATTCAAGGCTGAAAAGCAGAATGAAATTGAAGTTCTTGAAGAAAAACTAAAGACCTTTGACAGCCCGGAAGTAATGCAGCCGATTATCGACAAATACCGTGTAAAACTTGCAGAAGAAGCAGTATTAAATCTTTCTGCCGAAGAAAAAAATCCTCTGGACAAACGCATTCAGGAAGTTTTGCGACCTGCATATTTTACACAGTGGGAGCGAAATAACGAGCGTACAGAACTTTTGCTTCAGGCTGAACTTAATAAAATTGATGAGTTGCAGAAATCTTTAGACACTGAAAACGAAAGAGAAGCACGTCAGGAAATCAAGGAAATAAAGCAGAACATTGCCCACCTGCGGAATGAAAACAATGAGTTTAGGGCTGATTGGATGCATAAATATGGTGAGTATGATACAGCCTTAAAATTTTGGAATGAAACTCATATTGAAATTGAACCGGAAAAAGAAAAGAAAGTTCTGCACAATACAAAAGTTGAAGATGTTCAGAATGAAAGTGTTAAAGACTCGCCAAAAATCCAAACGGCGGAAAAACTTGAAAGCACAATAACTCCGCCAAATGGCGAACCATCAGCTTCTGAAAAGAAGGCAGAGCCGAAACTTATGAAAGCTGAATTACAGGGCTGTCATTTTGATATAAATGATTCCAATTCATTTATTCATAAAGAAATTAAACCTGCAGAAAATACTAAAATTAAGGCAGTTGAAAATAAGCCGGTGGACATTTCAAAAACTGACAGCTTTACAAAAATCGACTTTAATTTTAGGGAAGAAAAGGGATTTTCTTTTGACTATCTTAAAAAATGCGGACTTATTCCGCCGTGCAAGCCTGAAAATAACGGCATGGTAAAGGTTATGGGCGAGGACAAGACTGAATACCTTATGACAAAAAGGCAGGTTTCACATATGGTGGACAATGCAGTATTCCATGCAAAGTATCACTTGCAGATTGATGTTGCAGAACTTTCAAAGTCCGTGCCGGAATATAGAAAGCAGTTTTTAAACAATACTTTAATAGAAGTAGGTCAGGAACGCATGACAATTTTACTTAACAGGCAGAATCAAAATAAAACTGAACTTAACAAAAGTATTGAACAGAACAACGGCTGCGTAAGCCGAAGGTAAAAAAAAGAGTCGCCAGTTTTTACGCTGGCGGCTCTTTTTAGAAAAAGTTTAGGAAGATCAGACTGGCGAAAGTGCTGAGCCTGAATAATTCTTAAAGGAAAATTTTGAAAGGCGTTTTTCTTCTTTTGCACGTTCTGCTTCAAGTTTCCTGTGCTGATAGGATTCTTCCATAT